>JBQCDS010000172.1:0-3790 GCA_051961035.1 Trinickia sp.
GTGTCGATCGACAGCCCGCAAGGGTGGTGGAAGTCGGTCAATCTGTCGACCGATAAGATCATCGATCCGTTGTCGCGGCTTGCCGAGGCGATGCATCGTCACGGCGCCAAGATCATGATTCAGGCGACGCACATGGGCCGTCGTTCGGCGTTTCACGGCGAGCATTGGCCGCATTTGATGTCGCCCTCGGGCGTGCGCGAGCCGGTGCATCGCGGTAACGCCAAGATCATCGAAGTGGAAGAGATTCGCCGCATCATCGCGGACTTCGCGGTGGCCGCCAAACGCGTGAAGGATGCGGGCATGGACGGCATCGAAGTGTCCGCCGCCCACCAGCACTTGATCGATCAGTTCTGGAGCCCGCGCACGAACTTCCGCACGGACGAGTGGGGCGGCAGCCTCGAGAACCGGTTGCGCTTCGGTGTCGAGGTGCTCAAGGCGGTGCGCGAAGCCGTGGGGCCGGACTTCGTGGTGGGGCTGCGCATGTGCGGCGACGAGTTCCACGAAGACGGGCTCGATCACGAGCAGTTGAAGGAGATCGCGCAAGCGATGTCCGAGACGGGCCTCATCGACTACCTCGGCGTGATCGGCTCCGGTGCCGATACGCACAACACGCTGGCGAACTGCATGCCGCCGATGGCGTTGCCGCCCGAGCCGTTCGTGCATTTGGCGGCTGGCATCAAATCGGTCGTCAAGATTCCGGTCATGCACGCGCAAAGCATTCGCGATGCCGGTCAAGCCGAGCGTCTGCTCGCATCGGGCATGATCGATTTGGTTGGCATGACGCGCGCGCAAATCGCCGATCCGCACATGGTCATCAAGATCCGCGACGGCCGCGAAGACGAAATCAAGCAGTGCGTCGGCGCGAACTATTGCATCGATCGTCAGTACAACGGGCTGGATGTGCTGTGCGTGCAAAACGCGGCCACGTCGCGCGAAGCGACCATGCCCCACGTGATCGAAAAATCGCGCGGCCCGAAGCGCAAGGTGGTGGTGGTGGGCGCGGGCCCCGCGGGATTGGAAGCGGCGCGCGTGGCGCGCTCGCGCGGCCACGATGTCGTCCTGTTCGAAAAGAACACGGAAGTGGGCGGTCAAATCATGCTCGCGGTGAAGGCGCCGCAGCGCGAACAGATGGCCGGCATCGTGCGCTGGTTCGACATGGAAACGAAACGGTTGGGCGTCGATCGACGGCTGGGGGTCGAGGCCGATGCGAAGGCGATCATGGCCGAGAAGCCGGACATCATCGTGCTCGCAACGGGCGGGCGCGCGTTCTCCGATCAGGTGCAGGCGTGGGGCGTGTCGGAGGGCCTGGCGGTGAGCTCGTGGGACATCCTCTCGGGCCGCGTCGAGCCCAAGCAAAATGTGCTCGTCTATGACGGCGTGAGCACGCATGCCGGCGCGGGCGTGGCCGATTTCATCTCGAGCCGCGGCTCGAACGTCGAGATCGTGACGCCGGACGTGAAGGTGGCCGACGATTGCGGCGGCACGACGTTCCCGATCTTCTATCGGCGCCTGTATGCGCAGGGCGTCATTCATACGCCGAATTATTGGCTCGATCGCGTGTATGAGGAAGACGGCAAGAAGATCGCCGTGCTGCGCAACGAGTACACGGAAGAGCAGGAAGAGCGCGCGGTCGATCAAGTCGTGATCGAAAACGGCAGTACGCCCAACGACACGCTGTATTGGGCGTTGAAGCCGGAATCGGTGAATCGCGGGCAGATCGACGTGCATAAGCTCTTCGCGGCCGAGCCGCAGCCGTCGCTTGCCGAAGAGCTGGGCAACGGCAGGTTCCTGCTGTTTCGCGTGGGCGATTGCATCTCGATGCACAACATCCACGGCGCGATCTACGACTCGTTGCGCCTTTGTAAGGACTTCTAACCATGAGCCCGGCATTTCTCATCACGGCCCTGCTGTGGTTGTCGGTGGCGGGGCTCGCCTTCGCGGTCGCCAAGCGCTCGGCTTATTGGCGGCTGGGGCGGGCAACGGCGCCGGGCGCCTTCGGCATCGGCCATCTGTTCACGATCCCGAAGCGCTACTTCGTCGATCTGCACCATGTGGTGGCGCGCGATCCGTACATCGCCAAGACGCACGTGGCCACCGCCGGCGGCGCCATCGCGGCGCTCGCGCTCGTATTCGTCAACTATGGCCTGGCGATCTACTCGCCGTGGCTCGATAAGCTGATCTTCCTCGCGGCGCTGGCGATGTTGGTCGGGGCGGTGTTCGTGTGGCGTCGCCGTCATGCGAAGAACGTACCGGCGCGCCTTTCTCGGGGCCCTTGGAACACGTTGCCGTGGCTGCTCGGCTCGTTCGCACTCGGCCTCGTGTTGTACACGGTGATCCCGGCCGCCATGATGTCGCGTGCGTTCGCGGTGATCTGCGCGGTGCTGATCGGCATCGGTGCGTTCGCCATGACGATGGGCGCGGCCAAGGGCGGGCCGATGAAGCATGCGATCGCCGGCCTGCTGCATCTGGCGTTTCATCCGCGCCAGGAACGGTTCGCCGCAACGCGCGATTCGTACACCGGCAACGGCCACGCCACGCCCCCGACCGCGCTGAAAGTGCCCGACATCGACCACCGCGACTACGGCGTGGGCAAGCCGGTCGAATTCAAGTGGAATCAATTGCTCAGCTTCGATGCCTGCGTGCAGTGCGGCAAGTGTGAGGCGGCCTGCCCCGCGTTCGCGGCAGGGCAGCCGCTGAACCCGAAGAAGCTGATCCAGGATTTGGTGGTGGGGATGGCGGGCGGCACCGATGCCGCTTACGCCGGCAGCCCCACGCCTGGCATTGCCGTCGGTCGCCATGGCGGCGAGCCGAACGGGCCGATCGTGTCGGGCTTGATCGAAGCGGACACCCTGTGGTCGTGCACGACGTGCCGCGCTTGCGTGCAAGAGTGCCCGATGCTGATCGAGCATGTCGATGCGATCGTCGATATGCGTCGGCATCGCAATCTCACGCACGGCGACGTGCCCGGCAAGGCGCCCGAGGTGCTCGCCAACTTGCGCGAGACGGGCAGTGCGGGCGGCTACGACATCGGCGCGCGTTACGACTGGGCTGTCGATTTGAATGCGCGTGTGGCGCAGCCGGGGGTGGCGGTGGATGTGCTGCTCGTGGCCGGCGAAGGCGCGTTCGACATGCGCTATCAGCGTACGCTGCGCTCGCTCGTGAAAGTGTTGAACCAAGCGGGCGTGGACTACGCGGTGCTGGGCGGCACTGAAGCCGATACCGGCGACGTGGCGCGGCGCCTGGGCGACGAAGCGACGTTCCAGCGGATGGCGCGGCGCATGATCTCGACGCTCGGCGCGTTGACGTTCAAGCGCATCGTGACGGCCGACCCGCACGTCATGCACAGCTTGCGCAACGAGTACCGCGCATTCGGCGTGCGCTACGACGTGCAACATCATTCGAGCCTGCTGGCCGAGCTGATGCAATCGGGCAAGCTCTCGCCGAAGGCTCAGGCGGCATTGGCCGACAAGCGCATCACGTACCACGACCCGTGCTATCTGGGCCGATACAACGGCGAGACGGCGGCACCGCGCAACGTGCTGAAGTCGATCGGGATCAAGGTGGTGGAGATGGAACGTCATGGGCTGCGTGGCCGTTGCTGCGGCGGTGGCGGCGGTGCGCCGTTGACCGACATCGCGGGCAAGGCGCGCATTCCCGACATCCGCATGAGCGATGCACGGGCCGTGAACGCCGATATCGTCGCGGTGGGCTGTCCGAACTGCACGGCGATGCTCGAAGGCGTCGTGGGTCCGCGCCCCGAAGTGCTCGACGTTGCCGAACTCGTTGCCGC
>JBQCDS010000173.1:0-2366 GCA_051961035.1 Trinickia sp.
GCACCGCCATACCGCCCGCTTCCCAACGGTTGGTATGCCACTGCTGGCCGACGATGGCCTCTTCGCCGCGCTGGCAATGCGTCATCATCGCGATCAGGTTAGTGTGCGTGCCGCTGGGCGCGAACAGTGCCGCCTCGAAGCCGAGCATCGCGGCGGTGGTTTCCTGCAGGAGGTTGACAGTCGGGTCCTCCCCTAGTACGTCGTCACCGAGCGGCGCTTCCATCATCGCCTGCTTCATGGCCAGCGTGGGCTGGGTGACGGTGTCGCTGCGAAAGTCGCTCATGGTTTCCTCGACAAGCCATCGATTAGTGAGACCTCATTGTGAATGCGTCGTTAAAACGGTGATTGTCGATTCCGAACACGATCTGTGCATATAATGCACAGATGAAACTACCTCCCCTGGAGAACCTGCGCATCTTCGAAGCCGTCGCACGGCTGCTGAGTTTTACCGCCGCGGCTGAAAGCCTCACGCTGTCGCACAGCGCCGTCAGCCGCCGCGTATCCGAGCTCGAGTCGAGGCTCGGTGTGCAATTACTGCACAGAACCAGTCGCCGCATGTCGCTTACGCCGCAAGGAAAGATTCTGTTCGAAGCAGCGCAAGAGGCATTGCGGCGCATCGAGGAAGCGACGGCGGAAATCGTGCAACCCGCGCGGCACAGGCCGCTCCTCGTATCGTGTGAGCGTTCGCTGGCAATGCGGTGGCTCATTCGGCGGCTATCGCAGTTTCAGGATGCGCATCCGGAGCTGCCGGTCTATCTTTCAACCGGCGATGGGCCGATCGACCTCCCGCGGGAGCATATCGACCTGGCGATTCGCCGTGCCGATTTCGCGCTGGATCCGCGTGCGATCTGCGTACCGCTGTTCCCGGAATATGTCGGCCCTGTCGCGCTTCCGGGTCTTACCGGCAAGGCCGCGCAAACGCGTTTGCATTCCACCAGCCGCCCGGATGCATGGAAGACATGGTCGAAGCGAGCAAAGGCCGCTGCGCGCGCATCGCGAGGCGCGCCGCGCGACCTTTACTTCGATCATTTCTTTCTCAGTCTGCAAGCCGCCGAAGCGGGGCTCGGCATGGCCATTGCACCGTTGTTCATGGTAGTGGACAGCCTGGAGGCGGGAACCCTCGCTGCACCGCAAGGTTTTGTGGCAGATCACTCCCGGTACATCGTGCTGATGCCCAAACCACTGGAGCCGGGCTCCCCGCAAGCGCGCTTCATGGAGTGGCTACAGGCTGCGGTCGGAGCGACCCTGGCCGGCGCACGCGCCTATTGCCGCCCCTAGCGCACGCCCGAACGATTCGCGCGTTTGGTTTGCTTGATACTGGACTCCAACAGATCTAGCGACCGTGTCAGTGCCTCGCCCTCCATATGCCCGTATCCGAGCAGGAAGCCCTTCGATTCCAATTCGAGGGCGGTGAAGTCGTGAACGTCGTTGAACGCGACACCGCGAGAACGCAATGCGGCGCGTAGACCGCGATCGAACGCGCCGTCCCGTCCCGCGATGACGACATGCAGACCGCCTTCGTCGCCCCCGAGAGCGAGCACCTGCGCGTAAGGCGCGAGCCGTTCGCGTATGGCGTTGCGCATCGCCTCGTAATGCCGCCGCACCCGACGCAGATGCCGATCCAGTTCTCCGGACACGAGCAACGTCTCGACGATTTTCTGCACTGGCCACGATACGTGCGCACGCTCGCGTTCGATTAGCGCAACCAACGCGGCGGCCGCGGCCGGCGGTGCGACGATGAAGCCGAGACGAAGAGACGGGCTGACCGACTTAGCGAACGTGCTCAGCAGCAGCGTGCTTTCCGGTGCATGGCTGAAGATCGGTGGATGGTTCGTTCCCGCGTAGTGGAACTCGCAGTCGTACTCGTTTTCGAGCATCAGCATTGCGCGCGCGCGTGCGAGGTCGATCAGTGCCCTGCGCCTCGGCCCCGACAGCCGCCCACCCATCGGATACTGATGCGCCGGTGTCACATGGATAAGGACAGGAACCTTGCCCGCCTCGACAATTCGCTCGACTACCACACCTTCCGAGTCGACCGGCACGTAGCGCAGCGATGCGCCGGCGCGCAAGAACGCCAATGTGGCGCCGGCGTAGCCAGGATTCTCCGTCGCGCAAAGGTCACCCTTGCTCAGCAGCGCCTGCGCCGCCAACTGAAGCGCGTGGCCCGTGCCGTGCGTCACGACGATCTGCTCGGGTTCGACCTTGACGCAGCGGTGTTCGAACAGCCACTGCGCGATCGCGCGTCTGAGCCCCGGCTCTCCGCTCGGATCCCCGTAGCCCTGCGGCGGTAGGTTCCGCCCCGCTTCGCGGCAGGCGTTGCGCCATACATCGAGCGGCAGCGTGCGGGCGCTCGCCTGCCCGGGCCG
>JBQCDS010000174.1:0-3041 GCA_051961035.1 Trinickia sp.
CGCAGACCAACGCAAACGGCGCGCCAGAAGTGAAAATGCCAGCCGAAGCGAAGCAAGCGGCTGGCATTTAGATAACATTTGGTGCCGACGGCGAGACTCGAACTCGCACAGCTTTCGCCACTACCCCCTCAAGATAGCGTGTCTACCAATTTCACCACGTCGGCACTGTCTGCAATCCGGGACACAACTCGTTGAGACCCGCGAATCGCTTCAAGACTTAGATTCTAACGTGCTTCTAAGAATTGTTCAACGCACAAACGCAACTTTGTGCGAATTTCCTTACTTCGGTACGGCGTTGCTCGAAGGCGCCGGGGCAGCCGCCGGGGCGGACGCGACCGGAGCCGAAGCCGCCGCGCTCGCCGCCACCGGAGCCGTCACCGCGCCCAGCACACCGGCGGACGGACGCGACTTGTAGGAACCGATGTACGTCAACGCGAGCGTCGACACGAAGAAAATGGTGGCGAGAATCGCCGTCGCGCGGGACAAGAAATTGGCCGAACCGGTCGCGCCGAACAGGCTGCCCGATGCGCCGCTGCCGAATGCCGCGCCCATGTCGGCCCCCTTGCCATGCTGCAGCAGCACAAGCCCAATGATGCCCAGTGCCGACAGCAACTGCACGACGATAATCAACGTTTTGAAATACAGCATTCTGACTCACCTAATCTTGAGGTTTGAGCATCCGGCGCTTCAAGGTGCCGGACGCCGCTTCGCGCGTGCCCGAAATGTCAGCGGGCACCGCTTGCCGCTTTCGCCGCGGCACAAATCGCGAGGAAATCTTCGCTCTTCAGCGACGCGCCGCCAATCAGCCCGCCATCGATATCCGCCTGGCCGAACAGCGCTTGCGCATTGTCGGGCTTCACGCTGCCGCCATACAACAAGGCCACGGGCGCGAGCGCCGCATGCTTGCGCACGAGGCGCGCACGCAGGAACGCATGCACTTCCTGAGCCTGCTCGGCCGTCGCGCTGCGTCCCGTGCCGATCGCCCATACGGGCTCGTAAGCAACGATGATGCGCGCCGCTTCCTCGATCGACAGCAGATCCAGCACCGCGTCGAGTTGCGCGCCCACGACCGCTTCTGTCGTGCCGTCTTCGCGCTGTTCGAGCGTTTCGCCGATACAGACAATCGGGGTCAAGCCGGCCTCGAGCGCTCGGCGCGCCTTGGTTGCCACCAATTCCGAGCTTTCGGCGTGGTAGGCGCGGCGTTCCGAATGGCCGACGATCGCGAGCGTCGCACCGAACTCGCACGCCATTTCGGCAGCCACTTCGCCGGTATAGGCGCCGTGCGCGTACGGCGAAATATCTTGGACACCCCACGCGAGCGGCCGGCCCAAAAGCAGCGCTTGCGTCTGCGCGAGATAAGGTGTCGGGACGCAAACGCCAATGCGGATGACATCGGCGAGCGCACCCGCGCCCTCGGCAACGGCTTGCAGCAACGACGCGTTCTGCGCGAGCCGCCCATGCATCTTCCAATTGCCGACCACCCACTTCACTCGCTGTTCAGCCATGTCTCGCTCGTTGTTAAGCCCATGCGCTAAGCCCTTGCGTTAAGCCCTTGCATCAAGCCCCGTGCGGTAAGCCCCATGCGACAAACCGGCACGCTAGCCGCGCCGCGGCGAAAAGGGCATAAGGGGCCACAAGGGGGCAAGGACACAAGGCCGGGACGGCGCTTTTTGCCAAGCGCACACGCGAACGCGCACGCAAAACACTCAATTTTACTGTGTCAAGTGCGAGCCGGTCAAACCGGAGATGGCGCACCGGCCCGACGCCCCTCCACGCACGCGTGTGCTCGCTGCGCCGGCCGTGAATGCGGCGGCAGCTTTCACACCGATTCGGCACTCCAATCCAAGACAATCTTGCCGATGT
Source organism: Trinickia sp. (assembly GCA_051961035.1). GTDB lineage: Bacteria > Pseudomonadota > Gammaproteobacteria > Burkholderiales > Burkholderiaceae > Trinickia. Next base: position 1,864 of record JBQCDS010000174.1, read on the forward strand.
GCTCGCCGCTTTCCATCAGCGCATGGGCGGCGCTTGCCTCGCGGGCGGGCAGTACGCGATACACGATCGGCTTGACGCGTCCATCCTCGATCAGCGGCCAGACGCGCTCTTTCAGTTGCGCGGCGATTTTCGCCTTGAATTCGACCGGACGCGGACGCAGCGTGGAGCCCGTCACCGTCAACCGCCGGCGCAGCACCTCGGACAAGTTGAGCTCGGCTTTCGCGCCGCCGAGCAGCGCGATGATGACGAGCCGGCCGCCGTCGGTCAGCGCGGACAGCTCGCGCGGCACATAACCGCCCGCCACCATGTCGAGGATGACGTCGACGCCGCGATCGTTCGTCAACGATTTCACGACTTCGACAAAATCTTCAGTCTTGTAGTCGATCGCGCGTTCGGCGCCGAGCGCCTCGCAGGCCTTGCACTTTTCGGCCGTCCCGGCCGTGGCGAACACGCGAAACCCGAGCGCATGCGCAATCTGGATGGTCGCGACCCCGATGCCGCTCGATCCGCCCTGTACGAGCAGCGTTTCATTGGCCCCGCCCTCGCCCGCACCGAGTTGCGCGCGATCGAAGACGTTGCTCCAGACGGTGAAGAACGTCTCGGGCAGCGCCGCGGCCTCGATATCGGTCAGCCCCTTGGGGACCGGCAGGCACTGCGCAAGCGGCACGCAGGCGTACTGGGCGTAACCGCCGCCTGCGAGCAACGCGCAAACGCGATCGCCGATCTTCAGCCCGAACGGATTGTGCTTTTCGTCGATGTGACCGCCGACGACTTCCCCCGCGATTTCGAGCCCCGGCAAGTCCGACACCCCGGGCGGCGGCGCATAGGCGCCCTTGCGCTGGAACACGTCGGGGCGATTCACGCCCGACGCGGACACCTTGACGAGCACTTCGCCCGTGCCGGGCACGGGCTTTGGACGCTCGGCGAACGCCAGCACTTCCGGGCCGCCGAATTCGGTGATTTCGATCGCTTTCACATCGCCTCCGAGGCATCGCACAGGGGTCAGGGATGGACGCTATTTTGATGAAAAAACGGCCGGCGCGCTTGCGAAGCACGCCGGCCGTTTCAGGGGCTCACACCGGAGCCGTCAAGTGCGACGTTTTACTGCGGCGTCGGCTCCGAAGGGGCCGCACCCGCACCGCCTTCGTTCAACAGCGCCTTCGCCGACAGGCGCACGC
>JBQCDS010000175.1:0-12232 GCA_051961035.1 Trinickia sp.
GCAAAACGCGAACACCTGCGGCAGGCCAAGGCCGGTGCCCATCCCCTTGGGCTTCGTCGTGAACAGCGGCTCGAATGCGTGAGCGAGGACGTCGGGCGGCATGCCTCCCCCGGTGTCCTCGAGGGAGATTTGCACGAATTCGCCCGTGAGCGCGAAGCCGCCCTCCGGCTCGAGACGAACGTTCGTCGCGCGGACCGTAAAGCGTCCGCCGTTCGGCATGGCGTCGCGCGCGTTGATAGCGATGTTGATGAGCGCCAACTCGAGTTCCGCGCTGTCGACCTCGATCGGCCAGACGTCGCGGCCGATGTCGACGACCAGCGTGGCCTTCGCGCCGATCGACGCGCTCAACAGGTCTCGGCTGGCCGCCATCCAGCGCGACAGATCGATGGTTTCGCTGCGCAGCGGCTGCTTGCGCGCCACGCCGAGCAGTTGGCGCGTCAGCGATTGGCCGCCCTTTAACGCACGCTCGATTGCGCCAAGCTCCCGATCGAGGTTCGACGAACCCCGCCGACGCGCGATTTGAACGTTCGTCGCGATGATCGTCAGCAGATTGTTGAAGTCGTGCGCGACCGTGCCGACGAGGTTGCCGAGCGCTTCCATCTTGCGCGATTGCCGGTAGGCGGTTTCGATCGAGCGCCGCATCGACGCCTCGGCTTGCCACCGTTCCCACGCCTGCTGTTCCGCGGCGAGACGTCTGAGCGAAAACGCGAGCACGAAGCAAAGTACGATGGACGGCGTGAAAATCGAAGCGGCGAAGACCAGCGCGCGGCGATACCACGCTGTCCATATCGCGGCTTCGCTGTACGCGCACGATACGTAGACCGGGTAGCTGCCCACTTGCCGGTACGCGAGAATTCGCCCGTCGTGCCCATTGTGCTTCCCGTCCTTGCCCGGCAATCGAATCACGCCCGAGTGGCTGCCGGAGACGAGCGCGGCGGCGAATTGCGGCGCAACGACGGACGATTCGGGACGCGGCGGATACGACGCGAGCACGGCTCCGTCGGTGCGCGCGAGCACCATCGTCATCGCGCCGCGTTCGGGGCCCAGCAACTCCCGATAGAACGAATCGAAATACGAACGGCGCAGCGCGACGGAGACGATCCCGGCGAAGGAGCCGTCGGCGCGCAGCCGCGCCATGCCCGTGTTGAAGACGGCCTCGCCGGTGCCGGCATGCCAGACCATGCCTTTCGACACATGTTCGAGCATGTGTCCGTCGCGAATGCCGACGAAGTCGTCGCGCTTCGCGATCGACGCGTGCGGGGCGGGAAAGTACCGGCTGTTCGCTAGCAGCAGGCCGTGCGGACCGAAAATCGATATCGATGCGACTTGCGGGTACCCTCCGCCGATGCTCTGTAGCTTGTTGTGGATGTCGTCTTCGCGCGCGCGAATCGCGTCGTCGTCAAGCCCGCGTACGAGATCGTCGACGCGCGCGTCCAGGGTTTCGTTCAAGTCGAACACCTTGAGTGCGTGCTCCTCGGCGATACGCACCGTCCTGATGGTTGCATCCGTGGCCGACGCGACGCCCGCCCGGAAACTGGAGACGCCAACAACCGCCGCGTAGACGGCCGGAAGGACAATCGCGGCGACGAGCAGCGCAATCAGCGTGACCCGCCGGACCGCGAAGTCGGGCTCTGGCATCCCCAGCGTCGGCGAATCGTGTTGCCACCTCTCGGGCAACGCGTTCGTCGAGGAATTATCGAGCCGTCGAGTCATGTGGGTAGTGGTCCAATTGCGTGCGCCCTTCAATCATCATATGCGAGTTACTGGGAGACGGGCCTTTTCGTTCGGACGTGCGATTTTCCGTCGATCTCGGGCGTTGCCCCAAAACAGCGACGAAATCGGAAGCGCAAACGTACACAAAAGAAAATTCTGCGCATACGGGCGAAAAATCATCGATTTTATTTCTTCGGTTCAAACATGCGAATGCACTTGTTCGATCGTTTAGGAAACTGGAGAGTTGATTTTCCGCGGGATTGCTCCGAGAATTTGACCTCATTTCATGATGCGCTCGTTGTAGCGGGCGCACGCGAAAAGCGCGAGAGGCTCGCGCTTGCCACCGCCCGTCGACACGCTCCGCTCCCGTTAAAGAAAACGTTCCGAGCCGCCGTTAACACGATATAGACCGCTTTCGTTTTTCGTCACGCTTGCCATGTCCTTGCCGATTGTGATTGCCGATGATTCCCTGCTGGCCCGTAAGGTTTTGACGAAAGCCTTGCCGGCGGATTGGGACGTCGATATCGCTTACGCATCGAACGGCCGCGAGGCCCTCGCACTTTACCGCGAGGGGAAGGCCTCGGTGATGTTCCTCGACCTGACGATGCCGGACATGAACGGTTACCAGGTACTCGAAGCGCTTCAGCACGAGGACTTGAATACCTTCGTGATCGTCGTGTCGGCCGACGTGCAGCCGCTGGCGCAAGAGCGCGTGCGCGCGCTCGGTGCCGCCGCGTTCATTGCCAAGCCCGTGACCCCAGAGGCGATATTGCCCATCCTCAAGGAGTACGGGTTGTCTGCGTGAGAACGTGTTCACCGAAGAGCAGCGCGACGCCTTGCAGGAGATCGCCAATCTGGCGATGGGGCAAGCCGCGACGCGCTTGGCGCGGCTGCTAGACACCTTCATCGAGCTATCCGTGCCGCGCGTGCGCGTCGTGCGCGCCGAGGATGCGGCGCGCACGCTGCGCGAGATGACCGGGATCGACGAGAGCGTCACGGCGGTGCGCCAGGGCTTTCGGTCCGACATCAAAGGCGAGGCGCTCGTCATTTGCCGCAGCAGCGGTGTCGGCAATCTGTGCGCGCTCGTGAACGACCCATACATACGTTCGTCCTACGAAGCGGTGAGCCAGGGCGAGCTCATGTTCGACGTGGCGAACGTGCTGACGGGCGCATGCGTGTCATGCATCCTCGATCAGCTCGATCGCACGCCGATTTTTTCGCCGCCCGGCATGCTCGGCGAACAGATTTCGCTTGACGATGTCTTCCAACCCGAGATGCTCGCGTGGAAGGTTGCACTGCTGCTCGAGGTGAATTTCGCGCTCGAAGATCAGACGTTCCGCGCGCACCTCGTCATGCTGATGGCGGAAGATTCGATTCGTCGGATGAACGATGCGCTCAGTGCGCTTTTGTCCAGCCTATGAACGATGTGACGATCGAGCAATCGCTCAGCGACATGGTGATCGAACGCGTCGGGTTCGGCATCTTCGTGCTGGACCGCGAAATGAGAGTGCTCATGTGGAACCGCTTCATGCAGGACCACAGCGGGCAGCCGGCCGAAACCGTCGTCGGCAGGTCTATCTTTCAGAGCTTCCCCGAGCTGCCGCGCGTATGGTTATCGCGCAAGATCGAAAGCGTATTCCAGCTCGGCAGCTTCGCATTCAGCTCGTGGGAGCAGCGCCCGTATCTCTTCAAGTTCGACCATGACCGGCCGATCACCGGTGGCGTCGACTTCATGCAGCAAGATTGCACGTTCATGCCGCTCACGCGTGGCAGGGAGGTCGTGGCTGTCTGCGTGACCATCTCGGACGTCACGCACGTGAGCGTCATGCAGCGCGAGCGCGAGGAAGCGGTCGAAAAACTGCAGGAATACGCGAACCTCGACGGCCTGACGGGCATCGCCAACCGGCGTTTCTTCGAAGGCCGGCTGCGCGACGAGTTCCTGCGCTGGCAGCGCTATGGCGGCGAGATGTCGGTGCTGCTCTTCGATTTGGATCACTTCAAGGACATCAACGATCGCTTCGGCCACGCGGTCGGCGATACGGTGCTGCGCGTGATGGCGCAACGCGTGTCCGACGCCGTACGCGTGCAAGATACGTTCGGGCGGTTCGGCGGCGAGGAATTCGCGCTGTTGATGCCGTGCACGCCGCTGGCCGATGCAATGCTCGTCGCCGAGAAAATTCGAACGACTATCGGCGATATGCCTATCGAGGCCGACGGGGTACGCGTGCCCGTGACCGCAAGCGTGGGCGGTGCGGCGGCGCGCCCTGGGCTGCCTAGCTATGAAGCGCTGATCAACGAGGCGGACGCCGCGCTCTACAGCGCGAAGCGCCAAGGACGCAACCGTTCCGTCGCGCTCGCCTAGGCGCTCGCCGGCCGCGCCAGGCCGGTGACCGGCATCCGCGCGGGTGGGCGCGGATGCGCGGCTGTGGCACACGATAAAACGTTGGTATACTTTTGCCCGTTTCCGGCTCCCTTGCCGGTGCGGTGCGCGTGGCCGCGTTCAACGCAGCGCACAGTGCTCATCGTGCGCTGACACGATCTGGCCCGACACGACCGGCACGCCGCAAACAGCATCGATTCTCATCCGCCCTGCGAGGGCGCCACCGCGGAGTTCGCCTTGGCCGTTTCCAATCTCGTCGCGGACGAAGCAGCACCCGACGCCGTCGCGGCGTCGTCCAGCAGCTCGTTCTACCTCGCCATGCGCATCTTGCCGGCCGCGCAGCGCGACGCGATGTTCCAGATCTACGCGTTTTGCCGCGCCGTCGACGACATCGCCGACAGCGATGCGCCGCGCCCCGAGCGCAGCGCCGGCCTTCAGCAGTGGCGCGCCGATATCGACGCGTGCTACGACGGCGAGCCGCGCCCCGCGCTGGCTGCGCTGGTGCGCCAGATTCGCGCGTTCGATCTGCGCCGCGAGGACTTCCACGCGATGATCGACGGCATGGCGATGGATGCCGCAGCCGATATCTGCGCCCCCGACGAGGCAACGCTCGACCTCTATTGCGACCGCGTGGCGAGTGCCGCCGGCCGGTTATCGGTGAGAGTCTTCGGGATGAGCGAGGATGCTGGGCACGCGCTGTCGCACCATCTTGGTCGCGCACTGCAATTGACGAACATCTTGCGCGACATCGACGAAGATGCCGCGATCAACCGGTGCTATTTGCCGCGCGAGTTGCTTGCGCGCGAAGGCATTGCCGCGACGAACCCGCTCGAGATCGCCGACGATCCGTCCCTGCCGCGCGTGTGCGCGACGCTGGCACAGCGGGCGCTCGCGCATTTCGCGCAGGCGGACGCCATCATGGATGGCGCGCCGCGCAAAGCGGTGCGTGCGCCGCGCATCATGTCGGGCGTCTACCGGTGCTTGTTGGAGCGCACGCTCGAGCGCGGCTTCGATTTGCCGCGTACGCCTGTGGCGAAGCCGCGTTTGCGGCTATTGTGGATCGTCGCCCGATACGCGCTTTTTTAGCGCCTCGCATTCGCGTCACGGTTCCGCAGGACCGCCGGCCCAGCCGGCGCGATAGCAGACAGCACATAGCACGACGACCGACGAAGCCGCGCGCTTCCTCTTCCGACTTTTGACATGCCGATGAACGATATTTCCGCCCCCGCTTCCCTCATCGCGGCTTCGCACGCGGCCGACGATGCGGCGCAAACGCGCGCCGCGCTCGATGCCGCTATCGTGCGCGCGACGGATGCCATCCTTGCGGATCAGCGTCCCGATGGGCATTGGGTGTATGAGCTCGAAGCCGATGCCACGATCCCGGCCGAGTACATCTTGCTTGTCCACTACCTCGGGGAAACGCCCAATGTCGAACTCGAGCGCAAGATCGTGCGGTATTTGCGCCGGATTCAATTGGCCGACGGCGGCTGGCCGCTATTCACCGATGGCGCGATGGACGTCAGCGCCAGCGTCAAAGCTTATTTCGCGCTGAAGATGGCGGGCGAGCGAGAGGAGGCCGAGCATATGCAGCGCGCTCGCTCGGCCATTCTCGGTGCCGGAGGCGCGGAGGCCGTCAATGTCTTCACGCGCATCCTGCTTGCGCTCTTTGGCATCGTGCCCTGGAGCGCCGTGCCCATGATGCCCGTCGAGATCATGTTGCTGCCGCAGTGGTTTCCCTTTCATCTCTCGAAGGTGTCGTATTGGGCGCGCACGGTCATCGTGCCGCTGCTCGTGCTCAATGCACGGCGGCCCGTGGCGAGAAATCCGCGCGGCGTGGGGCTCGACGAGTTGTTCCTCGGCGCACCGTCGCGAACCGGCTTGCTGCCGCGCGCGGGGCATCAAAGCCGCGGCTGGTTCGCGTTCTTCCGTGTTGTCGATACGGTGCTGCGCGGCGTCGATGGCTTATTTCCGAAGAAAACACGTGAGCGCGCCATCCGAGCCGCCGTTGCGTTTGTCGACGAGCGCTTGAACGGCGAGGACGGCCTCGGGGCGATTTTCCCCGCGATGGCGAATGCGGTGATGATGTACGACGCGCTCGGCTATGGGCCCGACTATCCGAATCGAGCGATCGCCCGCGCATCGGTCGACAAGCTGCTCGCCATCTCCGATGACGAAGCCTATTGCCAGCCGTGTTTGTCGCCGGTGTGGGACACCTCGCTCGTCGCTCATGCGCTGCTCGAAACGGAAGAGCCGAGGGCGCAAGCGGCGGCGTTGCGCGGCTTGCAATGGCTACGGCCGCTGCAAGTGCTCGATGTGCGCGGCGACTGGATTTCGCGCCGTCCCGATGTGCGTCCGGGCGGCTGGGCGTTCCAGTATGCGAACCCGCACTATCCGGATGTCGACGATACGGCCGTCGTGGCGATGGCGATGGACCGCGCGGCGGCGCTGACGGGCTCGAACGTCGATCGCGAAGCGATCGCGCGGGCCCGTGAATGGATCGTCGGCATGCAAAGCAGCGATGGCGGGTGGGGGGCCTTCGAGCCTGAAAACACGCAGTATTACTTGAACAATATCCCGTTCTCGGATCACGGCGCCTTGCTCGATCCGCCGACGGCCGACGTATCGGGCCGATGCCTGTCGATGCTCGCGCAATTCGGCGAGCTGCCGGGCAATAGCGAGCCGGCGCGTCGCGCTTACGACTACCTGCTCGACGAACAAGAAGACGACGGCAGTTGGTATGGGCGCTGGGGCATGAACTACATCTACGGCACCTGGACGGCCCTATGCGCGCTGAACGCGGCCGGTCTCGCGCACGATGACGCGCGCATCAAGCGTGCAGTGCAATGGCTGATCTCGATTCAGAACGAAGACGGCGGCTGGGGCGAGGACGGTACGAGCTACAAGCTCGACTATCGCGGCTACGAAAAAGCCACGAGCACGGCGTCGCAAACGGCCTGGGCGCTGCTCGGCTTGATGGCTGGGGGTGCCGTCAATCATCCGTCCGTCGCGCGCGGCGTGGCCTATCTCGTCGATGCGCAGCGCGAGCACGGCTTGTGGGACGAAACGCGCTTCACGGCCACGGGTTTCCCGCGCGTGTTCTATTTGCGCTATCACGGCTATCGCAAGTTCTTCCCGCTGTGGGCGCTCGCGCGATATCGCAATCTCAAGCGCCACAACCGCGTACGCGTCCTGGTCGGCCTGTAATGACGGCTGATAGCGATAGGGGAACCGCACTGCCGCTCGTCGTCGTCACGGGGATGGCCTTCGAGGCGCGCATCGCGCGTGCACCCGGTGTCGAAGTCGTCTATGCGGCGCATCCCGATCGGCTCGAACGCGCGTTGGAACGGGCCTTGGCTCGGGGCGCGGTGGGTGTGTTGAGCTTCGGCACGTCGGGCGGTTTGGCGCCCGGTCTAATGCCCGGTTCGATCGTGATCGCCGATGCGATCGAAGGCCCGATGGGCCGTCAATCGACCGATGCGCCTTGGACCGAGCGCATCTTCCGTGCGTTGCGAGCAGCGCTGCCGGCAAATCGCATTGAACGCGGCACGATGGCTGCGGTGGCGGCGCCCGTCGTCACCGAGCAGCAGAAGCAAGCACTGCATCGCGCGACGGGTGCACTGGCCGTCGATATGGAATCGCACGTTGCGGCCCGGCACGCTCATGCGCGAGGGCTGCCGTTCGCTGTCTGCCGCACGATCGTCGATCCGGCGTGGCGGACGTTGCCCTCGGCCGCGGCGGCCGGATTGCGCGACGACGGCACCACGGCGCTCGCGCCGATTTTGCGTGAACTTGCCCGCGCCCCGGGGCAACTGCCCGCCATGATCCGCCTGGCGTTCGATGCGCGTGCCGCGCGATCGTCGCTCGTGGCTGCTCGCTCGGCATTGCTGCGCGCGGATGCATTGCGTCCCGCTGTGTCGCCGCGATAAGTCGACGAACTCAAGGCTGCGCATGACGCGCGCTACTCGCGTCGATCCCCGCCGAAGCCTTGCGCCGTCGATTGCAACACGGCGCCGCAGCTCGTCTTGTGGCCATCGAATGCGACGGCGCGTCCGTCGACGACGAATTGAGAATCGCCTTCGACGATCGTGCAATCGACATGGCCTTGCTGAGGGCAGATGCATTTATCGCCGACACAGGCGACGGCGATGCCGTCGACCTCGAAACTAGACGCACCGCTGATCACTTTGCCGCCATGGCTCGTCGGATCGCCGACGCGAATCACATTTTTCATCGAGCATCCCTCGTTTTTGCATTTATCGTAGCGTGATTATACGAAGGCGGAACGGGGCGACGCTCGAATCGTCACGCAAGTGCCGTCACCGCGATCTCGACCAACAATTGCGGCGCCGCAAGTTTTGCCTCGACGGTGGCGCGTGTCGGCGCGCAGCCCTGCGGCACCCAGGCGTCCCACACTTCGTTCATGCCCGCGAAATCGCGTTCGATGTTCGCGAGCCACACCTGCGCCGAAAGCAACCGCGTCTTGTCGATACCGGCCTTTTCCAGAAAACCGTCGATCTTCTCGAGCACCTTGGCGGTTTGAATTTTTACGTCAGGTGCCGGCTCGGCCGAGGTTTGCCCGCCGATGAAAACGAGCCCCGCCGCTTTGACGACCCGGCTCATGCGCTGATTGGTATCGATGCGAACGATATCCGACATGCTGTGATTTCCTTTTAGTGGTTGGGTGGTGGTTGGGTAGTGGTTGAGTGGTTTAGCGGATGTGATCAGCGTTCAATGATGAATGGCGGCGCGCGCGCCGGCCCCTTCGGTAGCCGCTTTCGAGAATCGGTCGATGGCGAACGCGTCGAGCGATAAGGATGTCGTTCCATCGAGCATCATCTGCGACACGAGCCACCCGCACCCCGGCCCCAACTGAAAGCCGCTGCCGCAATATCCGAACGAGTAATAGAGATTCGACGCGGTGCGGCTCGCGGAAATGACGGGCAGCGAATCATCGGTGAACGCCTCAACGCCGGCCCACGCGCGATTGATGCCGAGATGCCGAAGGTGCGGAAAAAGGTCGACGACGGTACGCGCGCTTCGTGCAAGACGCATGAAGTCGACTTCTCCGTGCCGCCCCTGCAGATCCGCGATGCCGATCAACTTGCCGCCTATCACGACCGTGCCGTTGTCGAACTGTTTGAACGAAAGCGGCCGTCCTGTGGCTCCGAGCGTCGCGCGGCAAAACGGCGCGACGCGATGCGTCACCATCAGCATCAAGCCTTCAGGATGGACGGGTACGGGCTCCCCCGCTTGTCGCGCGAGTTCTCCCGACCATGCACCTGCCGCGACGAGCATCTTTTCGGCGGCGAATAGCCCTCGCGGCGTATGCGCATACCAACGAAAGCCGCGCTGCTCGATCCGAACGGCCGGAGTTCCCTCGTAAAAGCGCACCCCCTGCCGCTGCGCGGCGAGGCGAAATGCCGTGGTGGTTCGAAAGGGCAGGGCATAACCGTCGCGTTCGACCCAAATGCCACCGGTCACATGCTTCGCGAGCGCCGGCTCGAGTTCAAGCACCGTTTCGCGATCGATAACTTTCTCATGCGTGAATCCGTGCGCTTCCAGCAAGGCCACGCGCTCGCGGCATTCGTCGAGTTCGGCCTCGGTTTCGGCGATTTTCAATTGACCGGAAGGCACGAACCCGCCGTCATCGCCCACGACATCGGGCAGCGTGTGCCAGATTTCGCGCGACATCAGCGCGAGCGGTATCTCCGGCAGCGGCCGACCGAGCGTGCGCACGCCGCCCGCATTGACGCCCGATGAGTGGCGCGCCACGTAATCGGCTTCGAGTACGATCACGCTCACGCCGCGACGCGCCATGTTGAACGCGCTGCTCGTGCCGTGCAGCCCTCCTCCGATGACCAGCACGTCGGCGGTTGTAACGGGGCCCGCGTCCGAGTGCGATCGATCATTCACCGGCGAGTTCTCCGAGCGTGAGCGGTTTGATGGGCGGACGAATGCGGTAGTAGCCGATCTGCTCGGGCGTCACGCCACGCGCATCGGCGATCACCTCGGTGACCGTCAAGCCGCACATGCGTCCTTGGCATGGGCCCATGCCGCAGCGGCCGAACGACTTCGCTTGGTTCGGCCCCGCGCAGCCGAGCGCGACGAAGCCGCGAATTTCGCCCGCCGTCACCTCTTCGCAACGGCAAACGATCGTTTCGTTGGCGGGTATGCGGTTCGCGTCGCGCGGACGGTACAAGCTGTCGAGAAACGGACGGATGCGCATGACGCGTGCGAGCGCGGCCCGATGCAACGCCGCTTCACGATCGCGCGTGGCCGTATCGATCGCGCCGAGCTGCAACGCGGCGGCGAGCGCGGCCAGCGCACCTTGCTGCGCGGCGGCTTGCGCGCCACCGATACCGGCGCCGTCTCCGGCCACGAAAATACCCGGCACGTCGAGCTCGCCCCATGCGTCTACTTGCGGCGTGAAGCAAAGCTGCGCATCGTCCCAGCGGTGTGCCGCGCGCAGCGCATGCGTGAACTGCGTATTCGGTACGACGCCTTGATGAAGGAGGATCACGTTCGCGTCGATACGGTGCTCGCCGGCCTGCGTCGTAAAGGCGAGCGCGGCGGCCCGTTGGGTTCCGTCGCTCGCTGTTTGGCCTTCGATGCGCAGATTGTCGGCGCCTTCGTACATCGGCACGCCCGCTTGCCGCAACGTGCGGATCAGATGCAGCCCCTTGCTGAGAAACGGCCACGCGCGCAGCGCCGAGAACACATGGCGCTTCGCACGCCAACGATCTTCATGTCGCGTCGTGTCGACGAGTGCGCGAATCGGCACGCCGGCGCGCACGTATTGCCAGCCGAGCAGATACAGCAGCGGCCCGCAGCCCGCAAGGATGGGGGCCGAAGCCGGCACTTCGCCGGAGCTCTTCAATAGAATCTGCGCCGCGCCGGCGGTCAATACGCCGGGCAGCGTCCAGCCGGGAATCGGGAAGGGGCGCTCGAGGGCGCCGCTTGCGAGAATCACGCGCTTGGCCTCGAAGCTGCCGACCTTGCCGTCCTTCAGGTAATGAACGGTGCGCTCGCGTGTCACCTGCCATACCGATGCATTCGCCACATGACGCGCACCCGAGCTCATGAATGCTTCGGCAATCGCCGAGCCCGCTGCGTAATCGGGGCCTAGAATCTCCTTGCGCTGCCCATCGGCGCGACCGATCGCTCGATAGATTTGCCCGCCGACGGCATCTTGCTCATCGAGTAGCACCACGGACAGCCCTGCGCGGGCCGCGCGCGTTGCCGCGCTCATGCCCGCAGGGCCGGCACCCACGACGACGATATCGACGTTTTCCGAAGCGAGATCAGCGGCCATGGACGTTCTCCGGCGCTTGTACGTTCGTCATCGGCGGTAAATCGCGCGCGCCTTCCTGCGAACGAATACGCATGCCTGCTCGCACTTGAACCATGCAGCTTTGCCGGCTCGGCACGCCATCGATTTCGACGAGGCATTCGAAGCAGGCACCCATCATGCAGTAGGGCGCGCGCGGCGAGCCGGTCACGGGTGTCGCCCGAAAACGCGAGACGCCGGCCGCGAGTAGCGCGGCGGCGACCGATCGCCCGCCCGGCACGCAGAGCGCTTGATCGTTGAACCAAATGTCGACGGGCGCATCGGCGCCGGGCAACGGCTTGAACAGCGATTGAGTCGAGTGGGAAGTCATGACAGTTTCAGTGGGCGGGAATCGATTCGACGTGCTTGGCAAAGCGGCGCGCCGAGAAAGCCGGCAATTCGGCGGGCATGGGCGCACCGGCAATCCATGGCGCGAGGCGTTGCGCGTGGGCGGCGGCGAGCGTCACGCCGCTGTGGCACGTCACCACGAAGGCACCTGGGTGGGTCTCGGATTGCTCGTAGATGGGAAAGCCGTCGGGGCTATAGATGCGCAGTGCGGCCCACGTCCGCACGAGCCGAACGTTGCGCAGCGCCGGAAATGTGCGCACGCCGCGCCGTGCGATCTCGCTCAGGATGGGCGTGCTCGTGAAGTCGTCGAAGCCGGCTTGCTCCATCGAATCGCCGAACTGCACGGTGCCTTCGTCGGTCTGGCGCACGTTGAGCGTCGGATAGTGAAGGAACGGCGCGACGCGTTCGCTGACGAGGATCATTCCGCGGTTCGGTGCAACGGGGGCATTAAGGCCCACCAAGGG
>JBQCDS010000176.1:0-7019 GCA_051961035.1 Trinickia sp.
GAGCGCGACGATCAATCGTCGCCCCGGTGGCGACGCGAGCATCGTCATGGTCAGCCCGCCTGATGCCGCGACGAAGGCGGCATGGTTGGAAGAACACGCAGGACACGAACCGTTCTAAACACCGAGCCTTGCGCCACGCCGTAAAGCCCGGTGGGAGGAAAGCGAAGCATCGATATTGAATACACACAACCGAGGGAAACCCAATGCGCGGAGTGATTCGCGTCGGCGATTCGACATCGCACGGCGGCAAAGTACAAACGGGAAGAGCGCAATCGATCGTGATGGATCGGGAAGTCGCTTGCATCGGTGACGAATGCACATGCCCGATTTCCGGCCATGATCACTGCGTGATTGTCGAAGGCGACGAGAACGTGTTGATCGACGGGCGCCCTGTCGCCTTCGACGGCCACACAACCTCCTGCGGCGCGACGCTGATTTCGAGCGTGCCCTCATCCGGACGCGTATGACGTTTTCGGGCGACGATCTGCTCGCCGAGTACGAGCGCGAACTTGCCATCTTGCGTCGCTCACTCGGCGAATTCGCGCGGCGTCACCCCAAAGCAGCGTCGCGTCTTGGCATCTCCGGCGAACGTTCGGAAGACCCGCAGGTCGAGCGGTTGATTCAGTCGGCAGCGCTGATCCATGCTCGAGTGAGCGCGCGAATCAACGATGATTACCCTGAACTGCCCACTTCGCTGCTAGAAATTCTATATCCCGAATATCTACGTCCGGTCCCGTCGTGTTCCATCGCGCATTTCGGAGACTCCAGCGCCGTCGAACAGCTGACGGAGCCCGTCACTGTCAAACGCGGTGCGAAACTGAAAACCCGCCAGGGCGAGTATCAATTTCGCACCGTTTATGACGTCGTACTCGCTCCTTTCCGCATCGCGCACGCACGCTATGCGCCGGCAGCGTCCATACCGGCGAACGTTCGGCTGGATGAGGACACGACCGGTATCGCGTCGATCACCTTTGCCGCATGCGGAGGCAAAGCCATGCATCCCAGCCGCGCGACGCGGCGCGTACGCGTGTACGTCGACGGTGAGCGCCGCACCGTCGCGGCAGCGATGGATATGTTGTTGCTGCGCACGTCGAACGCATTTGTCGAAGCCGACGGAAGCGGGACGTGGATCGCTTTGGACTCCGTACCGGTCAACTACGCCGGCTTCGCCGACGACGAAGCATTGATCCAACGGCGTGACACCGGTCGGTCACCGTTTCGATTTCTCCTCGAATACTTTTCTTATCCAGAGAAGTTCGACTTCATCGATGTCGATCTGTCTGCGGTGTTACGCAGCGTCGGGGCATGCGCGAGTGTCACCTTGCATCTGCCCGTCCACAACTTGCACCGCGACTGCGCGCAGGGACGGTTGCTGCAAGACCTCACTGTCGCGAACTTCAAACTATTTTGCACGCCAGTTATCAATTTGTTTTCCACGTCCGCCGAGCCGATCCCGCTGGAAGGCAAGGAATTTCCCATCTATCCGATCGCGCCGGCCGACACCAACGTAAAAGGCACGTCGGTTTATCGGGTGGACACGGTTCGGCTGACGCAAGATGCGCCCCAAGGTGCCGTAGTGAGCGCGATCGAGCCTTATCGGTCGCTGCGTCATCCGTCGTTGCGGGACGATGCGGTCTATTGGATCGCCGAACGCGACGGGCGGCTCGCCGAGTTCATGCCGGGCCAGGGCATGTTGCTCTCGCTCGTCGACCTAAGCGGCGAGATCACGGACGTGACCGGGACGCGAGTGGATATCGACATGGCCTGTGTGAACGGCAATTCGCCCGCAGCCTTGAGCGTTGGCAGGCCGAAGGGCGATTTTATCCATGCGGGGGAGACGCTGACCGGCCGCGTATGGATGTTGCACGCGCCGACCGAAAGCGCCGCGCGAGCGATGGCGCACGATCGACTGTGGGACATCGTTGCGATGCTATCCGCAGGGGCACTGACTATGTGCCAATCGGGCCTTCCTGCGTTCAAGCAGCTGCTGCAAGCGCACGTGTCATCGCACGCGACGAACGCGACGCGACATATCGACGGCTTGATGTCGCTCACACGCGAAGCCGCGCTAGAGTGGATCGTCATGGAGCCGCAGCCGGCGCTCGTGCGCGGCCTACGCGTGTGCGTGGCGGTGGACGAGACGAAGCTTGTCGATTGCGCGGTAAGCGTCTTGGCCCGCGTACTCGAAAGCCTATTCGTGCACCACGCGCCGGCATCGAGCTTCGTGCAACTGAGGCTCCTATCGGCACAGAACGGATTCGAATTATTCCTAGGAAGGCCGTTGCCGGGTGCGGAAGTGCTGATCTGAGGCCGTGGCCTCAATGCACGAGCGAGCCCTCGGTGACTCAGTTGTCTTCCCAATACGGGATGCTTTCGCTCTCGCGAGACACGAACCTGAACCCCTTCGGCCGTTCGCCTGGCGCACCCGGGAATTCCGCGAGGATGCCGAACTTGCCCGAATCGGGATATTCGACGACCTCCGGCAACATCTTCGTACTCACAGCCAAGTACTTCAACTCGACTTCCCCGGTATTCGCGATCTGATGCGCCGCCTCGGCGCCGCCGGGCGGGGAAGCGATGAAATCGCCCGCGCGGATCGGGTAGACAGCCTCGCCGACGCGCACTTCGCCCGTGCCTTCCAGCACGAAGAACATCTCTTCGTTGACGCGATGGTGGTGGAACGGGAATGCGCGCTTGCCCGGAGCCAGGGCGGTGACGTTGTAGCCGAGCTTGCTCGCGCCGATGCGTGAGCTAATGGCCCCCATACGTGGCGCGTAACGGTCGGCCATCGATTCGGGCGGCGCGACGCCGGCCGGTAGTGGGGCCAATTCAACGTCCGCCAGATTGATGATGGGTTTCATTTGTCGTCCTTTAGGTAACAAGCAGTTAACAACCCGCTGAAAAGTGAAAACGCCCTGAAAGGTCCTTTGCCGATGCGAGGCGGCTTGGCGCACGGGCCGTTCGCGGCGATGTTAGGCGCGGCAAGGAGAAAGCGTCATTGGCCCCGCCCCGCGCCCATATGTTGGGATTGGGCGAGTCTCACTATCTGGACATGCCATTCAAATGTTGGAGCATGCCGGCAGACGTGCCTACAATCCGTCGCGAGCGGTGGAGAAGCCGCGCAGCGTAGTACGAAGACAACGCGATTCGAGAGCGAAGCATCTCACCTCACATGGAGACGCGCCCGATGACTGCCCATGACGACGATGTGGCCCAATCCGCGACAATGGACGACGCAACCGAGCCGGCGCTCGGCAGCTTGAGCACCGGCATGCCGGAGCCCGCCCCGCTCATGGGCTCGCCGCTCGAGATCAATGAGTCGCAAGCCGGTACACAAACGCTGTTGCGGGGCCTTGCCATCATCGAGGCTTGCGCGAACGGTGCACGCGACATGCGCGCGTTCGCCGCCGCACTCGGCACGACGCGCAGTACCACGCACCGCCTCGTGAGCAGTCTGGTTCAAGCGCGCTATCTGCGCCATCACCCGAACGGATACTTGCTCGGGCCGAAGCTCATCGAACTCGGCACGATCGCACTCGAGCAGATGCCGTTGACCGCTGTGGCGCGTCCGCACTTGGAACGCCTCTCGGAAGCCACGCTCGACACGATCCACCTTGGCGTGCGCGACGGCGACCACGTCCTCTACATCGACAAGATCGCCGGCACGCGCGGGCTGGAGATGCGCTCGAAAGTCGGGCATCGCATGCCGCTCGCCTCGACGGGGATCGGCAAGGCATTGATGCTCGACTTGTCCCCGCAGACATGGGGCGTGCTCTACGACGGCGCACGGCGCGCGCTCGAAACCGTGCGTTTCGACCACGACGCCCGCCCCGACAAGCCGGTGTTCCTGCAAAAGATGGTGCGCTATTCCGCGGGCGCTTATGCGTTCGACCTGGAAGAGAACGAGCCGTCGATCCGCTGCGTGGCAGCGCCGATCCGCGACGCATCCGGGACGATCATCGCCGCCGTTTCCGTGGCGAGCACGATCCCCTATATGCCGCTGGAACGGATGGATGAACTGGTGCCGATCGTGCAGCGCGAAGCGCGCGCGATTTCCGAAGAACTTGGCTGGGTCGCGCCGGGTGTGCGTCGCATTAAACGATGAGCGCTGTACAGGCTTTCGCCGCACAACCGGCATTGATCGGCCTCGATTGGGGCACAACCGCGATGCGCGCGTATCTGTTCGACTCGAACGGCCACGTCGTGGATTCGCGCGCGTCGAGCGACGGCATCATGCGGTTGCCGCAAGCCGGCGGCTTCGACGCTGCGTTCGACGCGGCGTGCGGCGATTGGTTGCAATCCTCGCCGGCACTGCCCGTGATCGCCGCGGGCATGGTCGGCAGTGCGCAAGGCTGGCGCGAAGCGCCTTATGTCGATACGCCCGCGGACGCCTCGGCGCTCGTGTCCGGCATCGTGCGCGTGAGCACGGCGCGGGGCGTTCGTCTGCACATCGTGCCCGGGGTCATCGAACGCAGCGAGTTGCCGAATGTGATGCGCGGCGAGGAAACGCAAATCGTGGGCGCCCTCGCGAGCGACGCAATCGCGGATGGCGCCCGCACGCTGGTGGGTTTGCCCGGCACACATGCCAAGTGGGCCGTCGTGCGCGGCGAGCGCATCGAGTCGTTCCATACGTTTATGACGGGCGAGCTGTACGCGGCTTTGCGCGATCACACGATTCTCGGGCGCACGATGGCCGAGCCGCCGACACCCGACACGCAAGCGTTCTTGCGCGGGGTGACGGTAGCCAAGCACGCGCATCGCGCCGGGCTGCTCGCGACGATTTTCAGCACGCGCACCCTGGGCTTGACCGGCGCGCTGCCGGCCGAGCAGCAGCCCGATTATTTGTCGGGGCTTTTGATCGGTCACGAATTGTGTGGGCTGGCCGCGCTGCTCGAATCGCGCGGCGCGGCGCTGTCGAGCGAAGCGCCGCGGCTCATCGGCAGCGCCGCGCTGTGCGAGCGTTATCGGCTCGCGTTGGCGGAGTTTGGCTGCGTGCGCGCAAGCGTGGTTGAGGCAGCGGCCGAAAACGGGCTTTGGCGCATCGCCACCCAGGCCGGGCTCGTGCAGCACCGCGCGACGGCGCCCGCGGATTGATGCTCGGCGATGACGTCCTCGCGCACGCGCGCGCGGCATCGCCTACCGATGAATAATTTGCGACCCGAATTGGACTAGGTAGTACGCCATGCAAACCGAATTCGATCTTCCGAAGCCCTACCATCCCCACGCCCGCTTTATGGCCGCGTTCCAGTCGTGTCCGCTGATCGCCATTTTGCGTGGCGTGACGCCGAGTGAAGTGGTGCAGCACGGGCAAGCGCTCTACGATGCCGGCTTTCGCGTTGTCGAAGTGCCGCTCAATTCTCCGAATCCGCTCGCGAGCATTGCGGCATTGCGCGAGGCGCTGCCGAGCGAGGTGATCGTCGGAGCGGGGACGGTGTTGCGGCCCGCTTTCGTGGGCGACGTTGCGCGCGCGGGCGGCGAGCTCATCGTCATGCCCCACGGTGATACCGAAATCATTCGCGCCGCGAAGGAACAAGGGCTGGCGTGCGCCCCGGGCGTGGCGACACCGACCGAAGCCTTCGCCGCGCTCGCAAGCGGCGCCGACGTGCTCAAGATGTTTCCGGCCGAGCAATTGGGCGCCCACGTCATCAAGGCGTGGCGCGCCGTGATTGCCAAACGCGTGCCGCTCGTGCCCGTGGGCGGCGTCACGCCCGAGAACATGAGCACGCATGTCGCGGCCGGCGCGAACGGCTTTGGTCTCGGCTCCGCGCTATACCGCGCGGGGCAAGATGCCGCGACCACAGCCGAACACGCGCAAGCGTTCATCGCCGCGTGGCGTCAGGTGAATAGCGGGGCTGCGCGGTGAGCCGGCTGGCAGGCAAGGTGGCGCTCGTGACAGGAGCGGGGCGCGGGATCGGCGAAGCCATTGCCCACGCGTTCGCGCGCGAGGGGGCGGCCACGGTGCTGGCCGAGCTCGATCTCGATGCCGCTCGACGTGTCCGCGAGCAGATCGAAGCCGCGACGCCGGGCGCGCGGGTGCTGGCGGTGCAGACCGACGTGACGCGACCGGCGTCGCTGCGCGACGCGTGCGCGGCGGCGGAGCAGGCGTTCGGCCCCATCGACGTCCTGGTGAACAACGCAGGCATCAATGTGTTTTGCGATCCGCTCACGATGAGCGACGACGACTGGCGACGCTGCTTCGCTGTCGATCTCGACGGCGTGTGGAACGGCTGCAAGAGTGTGCTGCCGGGCATGGTCGAGCGTGGGCGCGGCAGCATCATCAATATCGCATCGACGCATGCATTTCAGATCATTCCGGGCTGCTTTCCGTACCCCGTGGCAAAACACGGCGTGCTCGGCCTCACGCGTGCGCTCGGTATCGAATACGCAGCCAAGCAAGTGCGCGTCAATGCGATCGCGCCCGGCTACGTGGAGACGCAGCTCACGCACGATTGGTGGAATGCGCAACCCGATCCCGAAGCCGCGCGGCAGGCGACGTTGGCATTGCAGCCGATGAAGCGGATCGCGCAGCCGCACGAGGTGGCGATGACGGCGGTGTTTCTCGCCTCGGACGAAGCACCGTTCATCAATGCCACCTGCATCACGATCGACGGTGGGCGCACGGCGCTTTATCACGATTGACATGGCGATCGCGCAGAAAGATTGATCAAATTGCCGTGCGGCGTAAACCGCGCGGCGATGTCCGAACCGGATGGCGCACTGGCCGCGTGGGTCATCCGATATAGATAACGCGGCTGAACGCTCAATCAGACAGGAGACAAATCTCATGAAGCGAAAAATTTTCCTCACGCTGGCCGCCGCCGCGGTGACGTCGATGGTTGCTGGCGTGCCGGCCGCGCAAGCTGCCGATCAAGTCAAGATCGGCTTCCTCGTGAAGCAGCCCGAAGAGCCGTGGTTCCAGGATGAATGGAAGTTCGCCGAAATGGCCGCGAAGAAGGATGGCTTCACGTTGGTGAAGATCGGCGCAACCTCGGGTGAGAAGGTGATGAGCGCGATCGACA
>JBQCDS010000177.1:0-19568 GCA_051961035.1 Trinickia sp.
ACTGCCCTCAATATGAAAACCGACCGGCATCGGGAACCATTTGGCTCACGCAATGCGCCATCAATCTAGTTGTCGGCGTAAGCAGGCAAAAGCTAAGGGCTCGTTACATCTTTCGCCATGCGAGAAAAGAGGGAAGGGATCGATACGTGGCGCGCGCCCGGCCCGTTTATTGCGAGTCTAATGGGCCCATTCAACGCCCGTGGGGAGGCAAATATGACCCGTGACACCAGCGAGCCGCAACAGATGGCAGACCAGCCGAAGCCGGCACACCATAGCGACAACGCGCGCAGCCGCATGCCGGAGCGCGCCGATAAATCGCGCAAACAATCGCCGGCCGACAAGCCGGGGAAGCAGCCCGGCGAAGGCGAACCGAGCGTGGGCTAGCGACGCTAGCTAGCTGGCGGAACTCGAAGGAGCCGGCGTCGCGTCAGCCTTGCGCCGGCTCTTTCACATCGAAGGGCGATAGGTTACTTCGCCGCGTCTGCCTCGCACTTTTTCACGAACGACGCTTTAGCCGCGCCCGCGAGCGGTTTGCCGTTCGAACCGACGGCCTTCGACTCGCAATCGGTTTTCGCCGATTTCATCGCATCTGCCTGGCATTTCTTCAGGAACGACGCCTTCGCCGCGCCGGAGAGCGGCTTGCCGTTCTTGCCGACCGCTCGTGCTTCGCAGCTACTCGAACCCGATGAAGATGCCGATGCCGCAGACGCGGCTTGGGCTTGTGCCATGCCCAATGCAAACATGCCTGCGATCGCGGCCAAGACAAATTTGTTCAACATGACCATCCCTCCTGAAGTGGCGTGAAGCGGAACGCTCCTTCCCTTTAACGGCGCCCGACGAGGACGGTTGACCGGCACACGCACGGTTCGTTCGGTCGGAAGCGGGGCGATCTCGAGCGCATTCCCACAGATCGCGCAAACCGACACCCGCTGAGGCCGCTGATGGGCGCTCACGCGTCCTCGTGCCCGTCGCGTGCCTCCACAAGGCGTTCCACGCGGCGATCGGGGATGAGCCACAGCAAGGCCGTCCCCGCAAAAAATATCAGGCCGACGCCCGGATAGCCCGCCCACGCGGACGCAATGCCGAGCAGATACAAGATGGGCGATGCCTTGCTCTTCGCTCCTTTGCCGATCGCCCGCGCAAGCAGGCTGTCGGGGCCGTGATGGCGAATGAGGCCCGTTTGCAAGACGGTCCATGCCAGGGCGCAGGCGAGCAGGTTGACGCCGTAAAGGACTGTCGGCCAGCGTGAGAAGTGGTTCTCCCCCATCCATCCCGTGCTGAACGGCAGCAGCGATAGCCAAAACAGCAGGTGCAGGTTCCACCAGAGAATCGCCCCGTTCACGCGCCGCGTGGCCTGCAACAGGTGATGGTGGTTATTCCAATAGATCCCGACGTAGACGAAGCTCAGCACGTAGCTGATCAGCACGGGCCAAAGCTCGACGAGCGCGCGCAGATCTTCCCCGTGCGGCACTTTCAGCTCGAGCACCATGATCGTGATGACGACGGCCATGACGCCGTCGCTGAAGGCTTCCAGCCGGTTTTTTTCCATCGCTTCGTGGGTTTCCTTGCGCTTCGTTAGCCTCTTCGGCGGCCCGCCATCATGCCGCGCAGGGTCCGTCGCCAAATAAAAAAACGCTTACAACACTATTGCAGCGCTGCGTCCATGCCGTTAAGGAACCTATTAAGCGCATGTTTCATATGCGGTCCCAGGAACCATCATCTTCGATTTATGCACGCTCTTTCTCAGGTATCTGTCGCCCGTAAGCTACAGATCGTGCTGGCGGTAGCATTGGCCAGCCTTTTACTGGTGGGCGCTTTCGGCGCCATTCAAATCGCGCGCATCGCCTCTCAAAGCGGCGCGATCAGTGGCCGATGGATGCCCACGGCCATGCAGGCGCAACGTATCGCCCAGCTTGCCGCTACGGTGCGCAACGACGAATTCGCCTACATCCTCGTGCGCTGGGACAAGCGCGATCAAGTATCGCCCCGGTTGAAGCAAAGCATCAATGCCATGTCGGCGCAGCTCAAAGCATTCGGCGACTTGAAACTGGGCGACACGGAGCGCGCGAGCTATGAGCACGCGAGCGCCGAATGGGCCAACTATCTCAGGCTCGATGCGAGCTTGCAGGACGAGGTGGACAACGCGTCGCCCAATGCCGCGCGCGCCATCATCATGCAAGACAGCGCGAAAAGCTTCGAGCGTTTGACGGCTGATCTATCGCAGCTCGCGAAGTCGAGCGAAGCGGAGGCGACGCATGCGGGCGACGATGCGACGAGCGCCGCGCATCGATCGCTTACGCTGATCGCCATCGCCGTGGTGCTGGCGGCCGCGATCGCGGCGGTACTCATGACGCTCGTCGCGCGTGCCATCAGCGTGCCGCTGAACGCGGCCGTGGCGTTCGCGCAAACCGTCGCTCGCGGCGATCTGACGGTGAACATCCGGGCGCAAGGCAACGATGAAGTGGCGCGCGTCATCCGTTCGTTGTCCGAAATGTCCGATCGCCTGCGCAAGCTCATTGCCGAGGTGCGTGACGGCGTGGAATCGGTGACTACCGCATCGAACGAAATCGCTGCCGGCAATCTCGACTTGAGCGCGCGCACGGAAAAAGTCGCGTTCAGCGTGCAGCAAACGGCGACCTACATGGATCAGCTCGGCAGCTCGGCGTCGCAATCGACGGAAACGGCGCTCCAGGTCAACGAGTTGTCGCAGCAGGCATTCAGCGCGGCGGAGCGCGGCGGCGGTATCGTCTCGCGCGTGGTCACGAGCATGAACGAGATCACGACTTCGTCGAGCAAGATCAACGACATCATCGGCGTCATCGACGGCATTGCGTTCCAAACCAACATCCTCGCGCTGAACGCGGCGGTGGAAGCCGCCCGCGCCGGCGAGCAGGGGCGAGGCTTCGCTGTCGTCGCGAGCGAAGTGCGCGGGTTGGCGCAGCGCTCGGCCGCCGCCGCCAAGGAGATCAAGGAGTTGATCGAATCGTCGGTGGGTATCGTCGATGCAGGCGGGCAGCTCGTGAACGAAGCGGGCGGCGCGATGAGCGACATCTTCGAAGCGGTTCGCCATGTGAGCACGTTGATCGGCGAAATCGCCGACGCCTCGCAGTCTCAGCAGCGCGATTTGGTGCAAGTGCGCGAGGCCGTCGTGCACATCGACGAAACGACGCAGCAAAACGCCGCGCTCGTCGAGGAATCGGCGTCGGCCGCCGCGTCGCTGCGCGATCAGGCCGATCGGCTCGCGGCGTTGGTGGCCGTTTTCCGGGTGAGCAAAGCATGAAACCGACTCGCCTTTTCAATGCCTGCTTGACCGCCCTGTGCGTGTGGGCAGCATGCGTGACCAGCGTCGTCGCGCAAACGAAAGACGGCGCCAAGCCCAGAATCGGCATAGCGATGGCCGAGTTCGACGACAACTTCCCGACTCTGCTGCGCGAAGCCATGTCGAAGGAGGCGCGCAAGCAAGGCTGGAAGCCCTTCTTCGCCGACGGGCATTCGGACAAGCAGCGCCAAGACGGCGAAGTCGCGTCGATGATCGCGAACGACCACCTCGATGCGATCGTGATCCTGCCCGTGGATGCAACGGCGACATCGGCCATGACGAAGGCCGCGCACGACGCGGGCGTGCCGCTCGTCTACGTGAACCGCAAGCCCACCGAGACCCTCGGCGACGGGATGGCCTATGTGGGCTCGCAGGACGTTCTGGCCGGCAACATCCAGGCGGACTATGTGGCGCAGCAGCTGGGTGGAAAAGGCGACGTGGGCTTGCTGATCGGACAGTTGAGCACCGATGCCGCCGTGGCGCGCACGCGCGGATTCAAGGACGTGCTCGCCCATTATCCCGGCATGCACCTGGCCGTGGAGGAGGTGGACGACTGGTCTCGCGAGAAGGCGTTGAACACGACCACGGCTTGGCTCGCGCAAGGCAAGAAGCTCGACGCGATCGTGGCGAACAACGACGAAATGGCCATCGGCGCGATTATCGCGCTGCAAAAGGCGGGCCGCACACCGGGCAGCATTTTCATCATGGGGGTGGACGCGACACCCGACGCGCTGGCGCAGATGGACCGAGGCGCAATGAAGGCTACCGTATATCAGGATGCGAAGGGGCAGGGCGTGGCTGCCGTCGATCTCGCCATTGGTATGAAAAAGGGGCAAGCGAACCCGCCGCGCACGGTCGACATTCCGTTCAAGCTCATCACGCCGCAGAACTACAAAGACCTCATGGCGTATTGAGGTCACGGCGGCGCAATGGCCAGGTAGGGGCGAGGCAGCGGTGGGGGGCAGACGATGACCGCGCAAGCAGCAGCACCGTCCAGCACGGCCCCCGCCCGATCGGCATCCAATTTGCTGCGTAGGCGACATACCGCGGAGGCGCGCTCGTGCCAACGAGCGAGCTTTCGAAGTCTTCCCGCCGCGCGCGGGTGGTGATTCTCCTTCAACAAAAGGGGGTGTCGCATGCATTGCGCAAACCGAGTCGCCTCTTCACTTCTTTTCGCCGCTGCCGTGGCGCTCAGCTCGGTGGCCACCATGGCCGATGCCCAGCAAGGGGCAACGATGCCGAAAGCGAGCAGCACCGCCGAAGCGCAATCGGCGCCGGCCAGCGGTAAGACGGCGGCTGGCGATTCGACGGCCGCCTACAAGGCCGTCGACGAACGCATGATGAACGATATGCAAGGGGCGGCGTACACGGGCAACGCCGATGACGATTTCGTCTCGCACATGATCCCTCATCATCAGGGCGCCGTCGATATGGCCCAGGTCGAAGTCAAGTACGGCAAGGATCCGCAACTCAAGCGCTTGGCCCAGCAGATTATCGCGAGCCAGCGGCGAGAGATCGACTTTATGAAGAAATGGCAAGAGAAGCACGGCGGCAAGCGATGAACGCGCAGCGCGCGCACATAGCCCTTCATCAGGACACCTAATCGATCGCCAGCCGCTTTCCCCGCGGCTGCGCAAGCTATCAGCCCCGACAGGTTTGCCGCGCGTTGATCCTGTGCTAAGTTAGCTTGTTCAAGATAAAAATCGCTTAAAGCAAGGCCCGCGTCGGGCCTTGTTCCTCTCTAGGCGGTGCGCCTTTTCGCGGAACGACATCTTGCCTCCACCGTATGCGGGTGCGCGTGCCGGCATGCCGCAGGAGATTCTTGCATCTCATTAATTAGGAGTCCAAAGTGAATCACCCAGGGCAATGCTTTTCGACTGGAGCGCTGTTTGATTGGCGTATTCGCGTCGCGGCATAGGAGGATCGATGCTCGCGATGCTGCGTCAGGAGCGCCGGTTGTCGCTCGTGCTCACGGGCAATGCGCTGTCGCAACTGGGCGACGGTGTTCATGAGCTCATCTTCATCATCACGGTATTGCATGTCACGGATGCCAACGTGGCGCTCATGGGCGCCGTCTATTTCTTTCGTTTCATTCCCTACGTGGTGCTGGGCCCGCTTGGCGACGCGCTGTCCGATCGCTGGCCGCGCCGCTCGCTGATGATCTATGCCGACTTGGCGCGGATGCTCGTCACCATCGGGTTTTGCTTCCTGCTTTCGAGCGGGCGTATCGACATGACGGCGCTCTCGCTCATCGGGATGTCGATGACGGCGCTTCGCACCGTGTTTCAGCCCGCCTTTCAAGGCACGATCCCCGCGCTCGTGCGTCCGC
Organism: Trinickia sp.; assembly: GCA_051961035.1. Taxonomy (GTDB): domain Bacteria; phylum Pseudomonadota; class Gammaproteobacteria; order Burkholderiales; family Burkholderiaceae; genus Trinickia. Next base: position 5,649 of record JBQCDS010000177.1, read on the forward strand.
AGTACCGAGAGGCCGCCAGCGGCGCCACGCAGATGGCGGCGGAGTTCGGCGGCCTCGTGGGTCCCGCGCTGGGCGGCGTGCTGCTCTACGCTGTCGTCGACCCCGGATACGTCCTGGCTGTCGATGCCGTGACGTATCTCGTCTCGGCGCTGTGCATTCGTCATGCAATCGCAGCGCCGCTAAGCGCCGAGCCTTCGATAGCCGCGCGTTCGTTCTCCGTGCACGAGTCGTACCGTGAATTCACCGCGAGCTTCAAGGCCGCGCTCGTTCAACGCGAGCTATTCGCGAGTATCGGCTATTCGGCGTTGTGCATTCTGTTCGTCGGCGCAGCGCTGCGTGTGTTGATTCCTACGATGCTCAAAAGCGAGGGCTTCGCCGACAGCATGATCGGCTATGCGATGAGCTCCATCGCGCTCGGCGCGGCGGTCGGGGCGCTGCTTTGCGGGAGCCTGTCGCGCGGGTTCAGCACGCCGGGTTTGCTGACGTGTTGGCGCTGCTACGGGTTCATGCTCGCACTGTTGCCGCTATGTGCGGTCAGCACGGGTGCGTCGCTCGTAGGATGCTTCGCGCTCGGTGCCGTCGGCGCGTTCGTCGATATCGCGTTGCCGTCGAATATCGAGCGCTTATCGAACGAAGGGAACGTCGGCAACAATTTCAGCGTGTTTTCGACGCTGGCCAATACCAGCGAGACGATGTCGGGCGCATTCGCGGGCGTGTTGGGCATGGTGGCGCCGGTCGCCATCGGTGTTTCGGCGCTCGGCGTCGCCGTCGTGGCGGTCGGCTATGTGGGCTCAGCGCATTTGGCGTTCCGGCAGGGGTGATGGCATCGGCCCAGCGTGTTTCCTTCGGGCGCGCTGCGTTAGCGAAATTTGCGCAAGATTGCGATGTGAGTGCACTCGCCAAAGCGCTACGATCGTGTTCGTCTCTGACCAAGACCAAAAAGGAGCGGAAATGACCGATCGCAATGCAACGACAGCGCATCAAGGCGCGGGCAAAGTCGTCAATCTTCGGGAGAAACTGGGCCTCGTCGCCGATCATTGGGTGCCGCGCGTCGTCGCGCAGATGAACGACTACCAATTCAAGATCGTCAAGATCAAGGGCGAGTTCGTCTGGCACAGCCATGCGGACACGGACGAAACGTTTTTTGTCGTGGACGGCGAGCTGAGCATCGACTTGCGCGACCAGGGCACCGTGCGCCTGCGGGCGGGCGACTTGTATGTCGTGCCGCGCGGCGTCGAGCACAAGCCCCACGCCGAGCACGAAGTGAGCGTCATGCTGATCGAGCCGTCCGGCGTGCGCAACACCGGCGACGAAGAGAACGAGCGTACGCAGCCGAACGATGTCTGGATTTGACCGACCGGCCGTTTGAGCGGCCACCGGCCCGACTGGCTCGGTGGCGCACATATGCAATTGAATATTTGCGGAATATCGCTATAAATCCGCGTGGCGTCCTGCCGTAATCAGATAGGGGAGCGCCGGGCGTACGACAAACCGCCCGTCGCGCCCCTCCTGCAAACTGGTAAGGACCCCAAAAATGAAACGACTCGACAGCATGACGGTGTTGAGCAAGCTCTTGCTGGCCTTCGCTTCGGTGATCAGTTTGTGCATGGTCGTCGGCGGCGTGGGCGTATGGGGGCTCGCGACGATGCACGGTATTGCCGCGAACCTAGGCACCTCGCAGATGGACGGGCTTTACGCCATCGAGGAAACCAACAAATATCGGCTGGACGCCGATCTATCCGGCGCCAATCTAGGCTTCGCTGCCGATGCCGCCGCGAAAGAGCGGTTGCAGCACCGCATGAGCGATGCATTGAACAGCATCCACCAAAACCTCGATCGCTTCGGTGAAACCGTCGATACGGACGAAGGGCGCGCGATCGTGGCGGACATTCGCGCGAAAGAGCAGGCGTGGGACAAGTACATTCGGATCCAGACGGGCGCCGAGCCGATGCCGGCCGGCATGGACGAGCACGCCATGGTGGCCGGCGTGATTGCCGCCAGCGATGCCTTGCGCGAATCGCTCGAAGGGGCCATTCGGTATAAGCACAAAATCGCGAGCGACAAAGTTGCCGAATCGTCGGCGCGCTTTCAGTCGATGCGCGTCATCATGTTCACGTTCATGTTCGCGTCGCTCGTCGCGGGCGCGGCACTCGCGGGGCTCATCGCGCGGCGCCTGTCGCGCCAGCTCGGCGGCGAGCCGGGCTATGCCGCGCATATTGCCAGCCGCGTCGCAGCGGGCGATTTGTCTCTGCGCATCGACACGCGGCCCGGCGATCGGACGAGTTTGCTGTGGGCGCTGAAGGACATGCGCGATCGGCTGGCCGAGATCGTCGCGCGCATCGGTACATCCAGCGAAGCGATCGCCGGGGCGTCGCATCAATTGGCGCGTGGCAATGCGGATCTGTCGCAGCGCACCGAGCAAGCGGCGGCTTCGCTTCAAGAGACAGCATCGAGCATGGAGGAACTGAGCTCCACGGTGCGGCACAATGCCGACAACGCGCGTCAGGCAAGCACGTTGGCCGGCGCCGCTTCGGACATCGCGACGAAGAGCGGCGGCCTCGTGGGTGACGTGGTCGAGACGATGCGCGAACTCGCGAACGGCTCGAAGCGCATGACCGACATCATTGCGGCCATCGAAGGCATCGCGTTCCAGACGAACATTCTTGCGCTGAATGCCGCCGTGGAAGCGGCACGTGCCGGCGAGCAAGGCCGTGGCTTCGCCGTCGTGGCGGGCGAAGTGCGCTCGCTTGCGCAGCGCAGCGCTGTCTCCGCCAAGGAAATCAAGGCGCTCATCGAGGCATCGACGGCGCGCGTGGACAGCGGCGCCGCGCTCGCCGAGCGTGCGGGTTCGACCATGAACGAAGTCGTGCATGCCGTGCGGCGGGTGACCGACATCATGGGCGAGATTTCGGCCGCATCGGGCGAGCAGAGCAAGGGCATCGAGCAAGTCACGATCGCCGTGTCGCAGATGGATCGCACGGTTCAGCAAAACGCCGCACTCGTCGAGGAAGCGGCCGCCGCCGCCGGCTCGATGACGGAACAAGCGGGGCAGTTGAAGTCGGCCGTGGCCGTCTTCCATCTCGCGCGGTAGTTCGAGCTCTCGCCACGTTGCGCCAGCTTGTGACAGGCGCCCAAGCCGCGAGGCTTGGGCGGCTTCGGTGGTTAGGGGGGCGGTTGGTGCCGATCTCGCACCCAAACCCCTCCTTTTCCCAAGCCCACAGCGCATGCCCCGCGCCAATCGCTTGTCACCGGTTATTGCCATCCTTAAACTCCCGCCTGATTCCAATGCGTCGCACGCGAGAGGCGGCGCCCCCCCGCAGCGACTCCCCCCGCGAAGGAGCCCAAAGACCATGGCCGAATCTTATTTCCCGCGCGGGCGCCTCGCGCCGCGCGCCGCCGAGGGCCGCGTCGTCGCCCCCGACGAGCGTCTACCGTGGCCGCAGACGATCGCCATGGGCGTCCAGCACGTCGTCGCCATGTTCGGCTCAACCGTGCTCGCACCGCTGCTCATGGGCTTCGATCCCAACCTGTGCATCTTCATGTCGGGCATCGGCACGCTGCTGTTCTTCGTCCTCGTGGGCGGCCGCGTACCGAGCTATCTCGGCTCGAGCTTCTCGTTCATCGGTCTCATCATCGCCGTGACGGGCTATGCGGGACACGGGCCCAACATGAACATCCCCATCGCGCTCGGCAGCATCATCGCCTGCGGGGTGATCTACGCCATCATCGGCCTCGTCGTCAGCGCCGTCGGCACCCGATGGATCGAAGCGCTCATGCCGCCCGCCGTCACGGGCTCGGTCGTGGCCGTCATCGGCTTGAACCTGGCGCCCATCGCGGTGAAAAGCGTGAGCGCATCGACGTTCGATTCGTGGATGGCCGTGGTGACTGTGCTGTGCGTCGGCATCGTCGCTGTTTTTACGCGCGGGATGGTGCAGCGTCTGCTGATTCTCGTCGGGCTCGTGATCGCTTATGCGCTCTACGCCATCGTCACAAATGGCTTGGGGCTCGGTAAGCCGATCGATTTCTCGATCGTGGCCCATGCCGCGTGGTTCGGCTTGCCGCACTTCTCGGCGCCCGTTTTCGATCCGCATGCGATGCTGCTGCTCGCGCCCGTTTCGGTGATTCTCGTCGCCGAAAACCTCGGCCACATCAAAGCCGTTAGCGCCATGACGGGGCAAAACCTCGACCGCTACATCGGCCGGGCCTTCGTCGGCGACGGTCTGGCGACTATCGTCTCGGGTTTCTCGGGCGGCACGGGTGTCACGACCTATGCGGAAAACATCGGCGTGATGGCGGTGACGAAAATCTATTCGACGCTGGTGTTCGTCATGGCTGCCGTCATCGCGCTCATTCTCGGCTTCTCGCCGAAGTTCGGGGCCGTGATCGAAACGATCCCCGGGCCGGTGCTCGGCGGTGTCTCGATCGTGGTGTTCGGGCTCATCGCCGTCACAGGCGCGCGCATTTGGGTCGTCAATCATGTCGATTTCTCGGACAACCGCAACCTCATCGTCGCGGCCGTCACGCTCGTGATCGGCGCCGGCAACTTCTCGCTGCAAATCGGCGGGTTCGCGCTCGGCGGCATCGGCACGGCGACGTTCGGCGCGATCATCCTCTACGCGCTGCTGCGCGGCGAAAGGGCACGTGGCCCGGTGATCTGAGCCCTGCCTGAGCCTGCGGCGAGCCGGGTTGCACCGAAACGGTGCGAACGGTTCGCCAAGGCGAAGCACAGCGGCTCGGGCGCACCGCAGCCGCAGGGCTACGCGGCCGCGCTGGCCTGCGCATAGAGCTTGCTTTCGACACGGCTGCCACCAGGTGAAAACATCGAGGGAGCCGTCGATGATGCCATTGCCCTTTCGCTGTCTCTTTCGAGGCCGCGCGTGCCGTTGTGCCGGCCGTGATGTCGCCGGCGCCCGCCGGTTGTTCGCACGGAGCTCGCCATGGTGACATCCGTGCCTGACGATGCCGCCGTTGGGTTGGCCTTGGAATCGGAAGTCACGTGGGGGCAGCAACGCTATGCACTGCGCCACCGCGACCTCACGCTGACGAGTGCCTTTCAACCGATATTCAGTCTGTCGCACCTGCGGGCCGTGGGCTACGAGGGCTTGCTGCGTGCGCATGACACCCTCGATCGTCCCGTTCCCCCGCTCGATGTGTTCGGCGATGCCGCACGGCAAGGCGAGTTGCACTACGTCGACCGGCTGGCGCAGTCGCTGCATTTGGAAAACTTCAAAGCGCTGCGCACCGAGCGCGAATGGCTCTTTTTGAATATCCATGCCGGCGCGTTGTCGGATTCGTATCATGCCGCGGCGTTTCGCGCGCATTTGGATCGACTCGAATTGCCGCCTAGGCGCATCGTGCTCGAGCTGCAAGCCGTGCGCCCTGAGGAATTCGACAAGCTGGCCGATGAGGCGCGGCGTTTTCGCGAGCAAGGCTTTTTGATCGCGCTCGACGATTTCGGCACCGGCGATTCCAATCTCGAACGGATTTGGCAGCTCGATCCGGACATCGTGAAGGTCGACCGCATGATGCTCTCGCAGGCCGCGCATCGAACTCAGGCGGCCGCGATCTTGCCGGGTTTCGTATCGATGCTGCACGAGGCGGGCAAGCTCGTGCTGGTGGAAGGCATCGAGACGGAGCACGAGGCCCAGCTCGCATTCGCGTGCGATACCGATTTCGTCCAAGGCTTTTACTTCGCCCGCCCGGGTTCGTCCGCCGACGACAGTCCGCACGCTGCCGCGCGCATTTCGGCGCTGGTCGAGCAATATCGAGCTGCAAACGAAGCGCGCGAGCGCTGGCGCGCCGGACGGCTCGCGCCGTATCTGAGCGCATTTGGACGCGCGGGCGATCGTCTCGTGAACGGCGAGCCGTTCGAGGAAGTGTGCTGGAATTTTCTCGCGCTCGATCGCGCGGCGCGCTGCTTCATGCTCGATGCGCAAGGCCGGCAGGCGGGCCGCAACGTCGTGCTGCGCGCCGATCGCGCGGGCCACGAGGCACGCTTGGCCCCCGTTGCGGACGCACAGGGCGCGAATTGGATGCGCCGGCCTTATTTCAAAGCCGCCATCGAGGCACCCGAGCGCATTCATGCGACGAAGCCCTACCTGTCGATCAACGAAGCGCTACCTTGCGTGACGCTGTCGATGGCTGTGCGCATCGGCGAGCGCCTATGCGTGCTGTGCGGCGATATCGATTGGTTCGAAGACGGCGAACGCTAGCGATTTCGCCACAAGCGGCCGGCGCATTTTTGTCGTCGGCTTGATCTGTCCGCCTCTGCGCCTATCATCAGAATAGGCGCGACCGGCGCATCAACCGCTCGATCGGTCACGGCGCGTGGATTGCTACTTGTTCAGCGCGCGCCGCGACCGCCCCTGCACTCCCGGCCGAGACGCGCTCCGATTCATAACAAGCGAAAACAAGCACAAGGAGCAGAACATGATGGTTCGGCATCTACGCACATCGCGCGCATTCGATCGTCTTCGGCAAGCGGCGTTCGTCGGCACCGGCGCGCTCGCGCTATCGATCGTGATGATGCCCCGCGCCGCGATTGCGCAAGAGACGATCAAGATCGGCGTGCCCGTGCCGCTTTCGGGCAGCTACTCGCAGGCCGGCAAGGACATTCTGAACGGCGCGCAACTGGCGGCCGACGACATCAACGCGAAAGGCGGCGTGCTCGGCAAGAAGATCGAACTGGTATCGGAAGACGACAAATGCGATGCCGACGCGGCGGCCACCGCGGCGCAAGCGCTCGTCGACAAGGGCGTCGTGGCGGTGGCGGGCGGATACTGTTCGAGCGCGGCCCTGCCGGAGCTGCGCGTGTTTCATGGCGCCGGGATTCCTTACGTGATGGATGCATCGACGAATCCCGAACTCACCGAGAAGAACTGGGACGGCGCCTTCCGCACGATCGGCCGCGACGACGAGCAAGGGCCCTTCGCGGCGAAGTTCATGAAGGAGGTGCTGCACGCGAAATCGGTGGCCGTCATCAACGACAACACCACCTATTCGAAGGGCTTGGCCGACAACACGGTCGCCGCGTTGAAGAAGCAGGGTATCGAGGTAGTCTATGACGATGCCGTGACCCCGGGGCAGATGGATTACGCCGATGTCGCCAAGAGCGTGGCCCAGTTGAAACCGGATGTCATCTACTACACGGGCTATTACCCCGAGGCGGCACTGCTGATGAAGGATGTCCGGCAACTGAAGCTGCCCGTCAAATATCTGATGGGCGGCGACGGCACGACCGATCCCACGTTGATCCGAACAGCCGGCTCAGCGGCGAAGGGCGTCATCTGCACCACGGCGCCGTTGCCTCAATTCCTCACCAACAAGAAGGCGCGACGCTTCGTTGCCGACTACAAGAAGGCGTACTCGGTCGGGCCCGGACCGTACTCGATCTACGAATACGACGCGGTGAGCGTGGTGGCGAAGGCGATTGACGATGCGAAGTCGGCGAAGCCGGCCGACATTACCGCCGCCTTGCATAAGGTGAAGAACTTCGACGGCGCGACGGGCGACATTACGTTCAACGAGAAGGGCGACAGAACCGATGCCGTTTATATGGCCGTCATCGCGGAAGGCGGGCGTTTCAAGGCCTATCGAGAACTCGGCGCGAACGGGCGCTGGGTTTCGCCGAAATAGTCCGGCCGAGGCGAACACGCGCTGCCGTTCGCGTGTCCGCCGTCGTCTTCGATTCGCAACGTTACTTGGCGACCACGACGGGAATGCCACGCAGCGAGCCGGCGCCCTTCATCTCATCGAGCGCTTGGCTCACGGCCGCGCTCGTTGCCGCTTCGATTCCCAGCCGCGCGGCGAGTTCGCGTTCGGTGCGCTTGACGCTCGCCAGGTTGCGCAGTTTCACGTGCCCATAACCACGCACCTTGGCGTGCAGCGCGGCGAGCGCGGAGACGTCGTCGGCATTGGCGGCGTCCAGCACGGCGAAGGCGCGTTGCATCGTGCGCTCGTAGTCGTCGGCGAGCGAGCGCTCCATGCGGCGCTCGACGGTGCGGCCGAACGGATCGAGCGCGGTGCCGCGCAGGCCGCGCCACTTCGCGAGGTGGCCCAGCACGGGCCACATCCACTGGCCGAACGTCTTCTTGCTCGGCACTTGTCCTGCCTTGGCCTTCGACAGCGACGGTGGGGCAAGATTGAACTTCACGCGGAAGTCCTTCCCGGCCGTGCCCTCGAACTGCGCTTCCAGCGCCGCGCGCAGCGCGCCATCGCTGTGCAAGCGCGCGACCTCGTATTCATCCTTCACTGCCAGCAGCCGATAGAAGGTGCTCGCCACGGCACGCGCGATGTTTGCCGACGGTGCGCGGCGCTGCGCGTCGGATGCCGCGGCCACGAGCGCGCGGTAGCGCTGCACGTAGCGCGGGCCGCCATAGGCGGCAAGCCGCGATTCCCGATCGGCGATAAGCGTATCGAGATCGGTGGCGGCATCGAGTGCGTCGCTTGTGGGCAGCGCCGCGCGCGCCGCATGGCGCTCGGCCCATAGCGCGTCGAGTGCGGCTGCATCGCCTGCCGCGAGACGGCCCACCGCGAAGGCCAGCTTGTTCATCGGCACGGCCACGTTGTTCAGTTCGATCGCGCGCATGAGCGCGGCGTGCGAGACGGGGATGAAGCCGAGTTGCCAGGCGAAGCCAAGCATGAGGATGTTCGCGCCGATGGTGTCGCCCAGGAACTTGGCGGCCAGCGCCTGTGCGTCGCAGGTCGACATGCGCTCGGCGCCTGCGGCGTGTCGCATCTTGTCGATCAGGGCATCGGCATGCAAATCGGCATCCGGATTGCCGACGAACGACGCGTTCGGAATCGCATGCGTGTTGACGACGATGCGCGTGCGGCCGTGTCGAACCGTCTGCAGCGCGTCGGCACTCGCGCCGACAACCATGTCGCAGGCGAGCAGCAGATCGGCTTGCTGCGTATCGATGCGCACTTGATTGAGCCATTCGTCGCGTGCGGCGAAACGCACGAACGAAAGCACCGCGCCGCCTTTCTGAGCGAAGCCCATGAAGTCGAGCACCGAAGCGCTCTTGCCTTCCAGATGCGCGGCCATGCTGATCAATGCACCGACGGTGACGACGCCGGTGCCGCCCACACCGGTCACGAGGATGTCGTACGGCGCGGCATCCAGGCCCGTTTGCGGCGCCGGCAGGGCGAGCACGCGCTGCTCGAGCGCCGCTTCATCGAACGCGGCGCCGGCTGCCTTTCTGAGCTTGCCGCCTTCGACCGTGACGAAGCTCGGGCAAAAGCCGTTCACGCACGAAAAGTCCTTGTTGCACGACGATTGATCGATGCGGCGTTTGCGGCCAAGCGCCGTTTCCACGGGCTCCACGGAGAGGCAATTCGATTGCACGCCGCAATCGCCGCAGCCTTCGCAGACTTCCTCGTTGATGAACAGGCGCTTGTCCGGATCGGGAAACTCACCCTTCTTGCGACGGCGGCGTTTCTCGGAGGCGCAGGTCTGATCGTAGATGATCACCGTCACGCCGGCCGTTTCGCGCAATTCGCGTTGCACGGTATCGAGCTCGCGCCGGTGGTGGAACGTCGTGCCTTTCGGAAACAGCCCGTGATGGCCATCGTACTTCTCGGGTTCGTCCGATACGACGACGAAGCGCGAGACGCCTTCCGCCTCCACCTGCCGTGCGATCTGCGGCACCGAGATGCTGCCGTCGACAGGCTGGCCGCCCGTCATCGCGACAGCGTCGTTATAGAGAATCTTGTAGGTGATGTTCGTCTTCGCGGCCACGGCTTGCCGGATCGCGAGAATGCCCGAATGGAAGTAGGTGCCGTCGCCGAGATTCTGAAAGACGTGCTGCGTTTTCGTGAACATCGAGTGCGACGCCCAATCGACGCCCTCGCCGCCCATTTGAATCAGGCCCGTGGTGTCGCGATCCATCCACGACGCCATGAAGTGGCAGCCGATCCCCGCATGGGCGATCGAGCCTTCGGGCACTTTCGTGGACGTATTGTGCGGGCAGCCCGAGCAGAAGTAGGGCGTGCGGCGTACCGCATCGGCGGCGTTCGACAAAATGCTGGGCGCGACCAGATCGACGACGCGTTCGCGCCGGTCGAGTGCGGGCTTATGACGCGCCAGCCACTGCGCAAACACGGGCAGCACGCGCGAGGGGCGCAACTCGCCGAGCGCGGAGAGCAGCGGCAGGCCCTTTTCGTCGTGCTTGCCGATGACGGCCGGCCTGCTGGCCGAGGCGCGGTTGTAGAGGTGATCCTTGATCTGTTGCTCGATGACGGGCCCCTTCTCTTCGATGACGAGCACTTCCTCGAGGCCGTCGACGAACGTATCCAGCCGGGTCAATTCGAGCGGGAACGACAGCCCGACCTTATAGATGCGCACGCCGGCCGCATCCAAATCCGCCACCGTGAGATCGAGCCGCCGCAGCGCTTCCATCAAATCGAGGTGGGCTTTGCCGCATGTGACGATGCCGACGTCGGCGCGCGGGCTCGTCGCGATCCACTTGTCGATGCTGTTCGTGCGCGCGAATAGGCGCACGGCATCGAGTTTCGCGGCGAGCCGCGCCTCGATCGTGAGGCTAGGCAGGTCCGGCCAGCGATTGTGCAGGCCACCCGGGGGCGGTGTGAAATCGGCGGGTGCGGGCCAGTGCATCGTGAGCGCATCGAGATCGACGGTGGACCCCGATTCGACCGTTTCGGAAATCGCCTTGAAGCCGACCCAGGCGCCCGAGAAGCGCGAGAGCGCGAAACCGTAAGCGCCGAACTCGAGCATGTCGGCGATATGGGACGGATTCACCACCGGCATGTGCCAGGCCATCATCGCGAAGTCGCTTTGATGAGGCATGGACGACGATACGCAGCCGTGATCGTCACCGGCTACCACGAGCACGCCGCCGTGCGGCGACGAGCCATACGCGTTGCCGTGCTTGAGTGCATCGCCGGCGCGGTCGACGCCGGGCCCCTTGCCGTACCACATGGCGAAGACGCCTTCGACGGTGCGTTCGGGATCGGCTTCGACGCGCTGGGTGCCGAGCACGGCCGTGCCGCCGAGTTCTTCGTTGATGGCGGGCAGAAAGCGTACGTCGGCGGCGTCCAGCAGCTTCTTGGCCTTCCACATCTGTTGATCGACCATGCCAAGCGGGGAGCCCCGGTAGCCGCTTACGAAGCCGGCCGTATTGAGTCCTTGCGCGCGGTCGAGTTCGCGCTGCGCGAGCATGATGCGCACGAGCGCCTGCGTTCCGGTGAGGAAGATGCGGCCGCGCGTGGCCGACAGATTATCGGTGAGCTTGTACTCGGATAGAGCGGGCGTGCCGTCGATGGGCAGGCGGGCGGTCATGGTCGTGTCTCCTTCAATCCTTCTATTGCCCCGTTTGCCCCGTGCCGAGCCGGAGCCGATGGCGAACGGCGCACGTTCGACGGGGGCTGCGAAGCGTCTATTCTTTCGCGGCGAAGGGGGAGGATTTTTGCTATATCGCCTAGAGCCGACGATCGATAGGGTGTGTTTTGCGCGGAAGGCGCAACTTTGGAGATGATTCTTCCCGAGCCATGACGGGGGTTGATTTCCCTGCCCGACCTACGTGCCGGTGCATGTATTTAAGGCGTCGGTGCAGGCGCCTTGGCGAGCTAGCGCAAATCGACCGGCGTGCCGTCCGATTCGTCGAGCGCGATCACTTCGTCGAACTTCGAATAATCGATGTGGGTAATGCCGTGCGCGTCGTCATGCAGCAAATCGACGAAGCGATGCTGCCAGCGAATATCGTCATGCGCCCAGGTGTAGCGACCGTACATCGTCTGCGTCGTCGTTTCGTCGGCCCCTTCGATCATCAACATCAGCGATGCCTCGCAGGCCGCGAGGCTTTCGGCGGTCTCGCCGTATAACGGGCTGTCTTCGTCGATCACATGCATGAGGTTCCAGCCGAGCAGGAAGATCGGATGCTGCTCGCGGATCAGCGTGAGATCGTGGATGCGCCAAAGCGAGTAGCCTTCCGGCTTCGTCTCGTGCCGCATCAACCGCAACCGGGCTTTCGCTTCGAGAATCACGTTCTGGCGTGCATTCGCCGCGCGCAGCATCAACGTGGGGCGGCCGTCGAGCGTTCGGACCACGGCGTAGCGCGCAAAGATGATCCGTGCGCGCGGGCGCGAGAAGCGGACGAAGATGAGGCCCGTCGCCAACGCGATGCTCGACATGCCCGTAAAGATCTCCAAGGTGGCGATGGCATGGGCGTACACCGTCTGCGGATGCATATCGCCATAGCCCACCGTCGCGAGCGTTTCCACGCTAAAGAAGAATGCGCCGAGAAAGCCGTCGGGTGATTGATTGGCAATCGGCGCGTGGCCGAACGAATACAACGCGGCAAAGCAGGTATTGAGCAGGACGAAGAAGCCGGCGAGCGCGGCGAAGAACATGGGCCAGCGAGCCGTGAGCGCGCGATGGTACAAGTCCAACCGCGTGCGGTCGGGCATGCCGTGCGTGACGATGCTGCCCGCACCCGTGCGCAGGATGCGCCCGCCGTCGCCGCCGGGGGCGCGACGCTTGGGCGCGTTCCGGGCATGCGGCGAGCGCGGCACGCGGCGCGGCGCGCCGGTCGTGCTTGCGCTCGCGGCTTGCGGGGCTTGAGCGTGGGCGGGCTTCTCGTTGTGCGTGTCGGTTGCCATCGCGCGGGCGCGTCGTCATGAACGCGCGCAGCGTAGCACGCACACGCGCCGCGCGCGACTATGGAAACGCTTTGGGCTTGGGCACGCCCGCGCCGTGCTCGATATCGGCCACCGCTTGATGGTGCGCGGATTCGATCGCAGCGGCGACGCTCGCGTAACCGCTATCGCCGCCGATCGTCTTCCAGCGCTGCACGGGCTTTTCTTGGTGCCGGATCTCGTACTCGGCATCCCAGTGCGACCCTTCCAACTCGATGGGCCGCACATGGATCGAATAGACGCCGTAGGCGAACTGCTCTTCGGCCATCTTGAACCTCCATCCGCCGCGATTGGGCGAGGCTGATTCATGGGAAAGGAGCGCCGAGCACTGCGTCTGCGCCCGACGCGGTCGCACTACAACTCGATTTCGCCGAGAATTTGGTGGGCAAGCGCTTTGGCTTCTTCGAGCGCCTCGGACACCGTGGCGCTCACGCCCTTGACTTCGTAGACCATCGTCTCGGGCTCGGTGGCGTCGTCGCGCGCGAGTTGCACGACGCCTTGAAACCGCCCGTCTTCGAGCTTCTGCACGCCGGGCGTGGCCGTGTAGATCCCTTTGGTGTAGGTGACGTCTTCCATGATGACGCTCCTGTCCGGACGCATGAATTCATGCTAGCACGCGCGTGGACATCGTAACGGCGGCGCGTGCCGGCCCGTGCGCCTTCGTCGCACGCACGGCCCCGCGTTCCTGCATGTACCGCCCTTATTGCAAGAGTGCGACGACTTCGTCCAGCGTCGGCGAATGCGCCCCCGCATGCCGGCACGCGGCCGCCCCGGCGGCCAGGGCGAACGCCAGGTGGTCGCGCCAGCCGCGCTCCGGGCGTTGCATGAGGCTGAACAGCAGGCCGCCGATCGAGGCATCGCCCGCGCCCACGGTATCGACCACCTCCACGCGCGGCGGCATGGCCGCGATCGTCTCTCCGGGCGCGATCAGCGTGGCCGCGCCCGCGCCGCGCGTCACGAGCAGGATCGCCTCGGGATTCATCGCGCGCAACGTCTCGATCGCCGTGTCTTCATCGGTGCCGAACAGGCATCGCAAGTCTTCGTCCGACACTTTGATGAGGTCCGCCAGCGACGCCATCGTTTCGAGCATCGGACGATAACCGTGCTGCATCAAGTTACGGTAGTTCGGGTCGAAGCTGATGCGCACGCCTTGCGCGCGAAGATCGGCGGCGAGCGTCGCGAGTGTGGCGCTAAGCGGGGCGCGCGCTAGGCTGATACCGCCGAAATGCGCCCATTTCGCGCTAGCGACCCAGCCTTCCGGCAGCG
>JBQCDS010000178.1:0-8492 GCA_051961035.1 Trinickia sp.
CGTCGATCGCGCACATGGGTTTCGTCACGCTCGGCTTCTTCATCTTCAATCAGCTCGGCGTCGAAGGCGCGATCGTGCAGATGATCTCGCACGGCTTTGTGTCCGGCGCGATGTTCCTTTGCATCGGCGTGCTCTATGACCGCATGCACTCGCGCAAGATCGCCGATTACGGCGGTGTCGTGAACGTGATGCCGAAATTCGCCGCGCTTGTCATGCTGTTCTCGATGGCCAACTGCGGCTTGCCGGGTACCTCGGGTTTCGTCGGCGAGTTCATGGTGATTCTCGCGTCGGTCCAGTTCAACTTCTGGGTCGCGTTCGGTGCGGCGTTCACGCTGATTCTCGGCGCGGCCTACACGCTGTGGATGTATAAGCGCGTGTACTTCGGCGCGGTGACGAACGAGCACGTGAAGGAAATGAAGGACATCAACCGCCGCGAATACTTCATTCTCGCCGTGCTGGCGGCGCTGACGCTGTTCATGGGCGTCTATCCGAAGCCCTTCACCGATGTGATGCACGCTTCCGTGGACAACCTCCTGACTCACGTCGCGCAGTCGAAGCTGCCGGTGTCCGAGTAACGCCCAGCGGAGCAACGAAAAGATCATGCAAAACGCTTCTATGTCTCTCTTGTGGCCCGATGGGTTGCTGATGGCGGCTGCCGTCCTCGCCTGGCTGAACGAAACGTTCGCCGGCGAATCGGGCAAACGCCTGACGTACCTGATCGTGGTGCTTTCATCGATCGTCGCGGGCGTGGGGTTCTTCACGCTCGTATTCGATCCGCAGCCGCATTACTACTTCTCGCACATGTACGTCGTCGACGGCTTTGCGAGCGCGATGAAGGGCGCCCTGGCGATCGCCTATGCGGTGACGCTGATCTACTCGCGCACGTACCTCGAACAGCGCAACCTGTTCCGCGGGGACTTTTTCCTGCTCGGCATGTTCGCGCTGCTCGGTCAGCTCGTCATGGTTTCGGGCAGCAATTTCCTCACGCTGTATCTCGGTCTCGAACTGATGTCGCTGTCGCTATATGCGGCGATCGCGCTGCGCCGGGACGCCTCGCAGTCGAACGAAGCGGCGATGAAGTACTACGTGCTCGGCGCGCTCGCTTCCGGCTTCCTGCTTTATGGCATGTCGATGCTCCACGGCGCGACGGGCTCGCTCGATCTGAGCGAAGTGCTCAAGGCCGTCGCATCGGGCCGCATCAACAACATCGTGCTGCTGTTCGGCGTGATCTTCATCGTGGCGGGCGTCGCGTTCAAAATGGGCGCGGTTCCGTTCCATATGTGGGTGCCCGACGTCTACCACGGCGCACCGACAGCCATGACGCTGCTCGTCGGCGGTGGCCCGAAGGCCGCGGCGTTCGCGTGGGGCTTGCGTTTGCTCGTGATGGGCGTGCTGCCGCTGGCCGGTGATTGGCAGCAGATGCTCACGATTCTCGCGGCGCTTTCGCTGATCGTCGGCAACATTACCGGTATCGTGCAGCGCAACGTCAAGCGGATGCTTGCGTATTCGGCCATCTCGAACATGGGCTTCGTGCTGCTGGGCCTGCTGTCGGGCGTGGTGGACGGCAAGGCCGAAGGCATGGCGGGCGCCTATAGCTCCGCGATGTTCTACAGCATCATCTATCTGCTGACCACGCTCGGTTCGTTCGGCATCGTGATGTTGCTCGCTCGGCGCGACTTCGAGGCCGACACGCTGGATGACTTCAAGGGCTTGAACAAGCGCAGCCCGGTGTTCGCCTTCGTCATGATGGCGATGATGTTCTCGCTGGCCGGTATTCCGCCGACGGTCGGGTTCTATGCGAAACTCGCCGTCCTGCAGGCTACGGTGAACGCCGGCCTGACGTGGCTCGCCGTGCTGGCCGTCATTACGTCGCTGTTCGGTGCGTTCTACTATCTGCGTATCGTCAAGCTGATGTACTTCGACGCGCCGCAAGACGCGTCGCCGCTCGAGAGCGATGCGTCGGGCCGCTGGCTGCTCGTGTTGAACGGTGTCGCCGTGGTGGTGCTCGGTATCATCCCGGGGCCGCTCATGACACTGTGCCTGAACGCCGTGGCGCATACGCTGCCCGTCGTCCTGTAATGTCGGCGGCAGGCTGGTTCATCGTTTTGTTGGCGCTCGTGGGCGCCAACGTGCCGTTCTTCAACCAACGGCTGTTCGCCGTGGTGCCGCTTCCGGCGACGAAAAAAAGCGCATGGCTTCGCATCGCCGAACTGATCGTGCTGTATTTCGCGATCGGCATGATCGGCTTTGCGCTCGAGGCGCGCGCGGGCAACCGGTTCGAGCAAGGCTGGCAGTTCTACGCGGTCACGTTCAGTATGTTCCTCGTGTTCGCGTTTCCCGGCTTTACGTTTCAATATCTCGTCAAACGCCGCTGACGGTCGCTTGGCCGTCGGCGACTCCCTTGGAGCAGTGCGATGGCCAAACCGTCCGATCCCAGTCACCCGCACCATCATGCGTCGCTCACCGAGACGCGCGTCAGTGGCGTGTCCGCCTACGACGGGAATTTTCTCAAAGTCAAACGCGATACCGTGCGCTTGCCGGACGGCAAGGAGACGACGCGCGAGTATGTCGTCCATGCTGGCGCCGTCATGATCATTCCGCTGTTCGATGACGGCCGCGTCCTGCTCGAACGGCAGTTTCGATACCCCATCGGCAAAGTCATGACCGAGTTTCCGGCCGGCAAGCTCGATCCTGACGAGGGTGCGCTCGCGTGCGCCGAACGCGAAATGCGCGAGGAGACGGGCTACTCCGCGCGTGAGTACACGTTCCTCACGCGTATTCATCCGCTCATTTCCTATTCGACTGAGTTTATCGACGTGTTCCTCGCTCGCGGCTTGACCGAGGGCGAGCGCAAGCTCGACGACGGCGAATTCCTCGAAATCTTCACGGCCGACGTCGCCCAGGTGGGGGAGTGGATTCGCACAGGCGAAATCACGGACGTGAAGACGATCATCGGCCACTTTTGGCTCGAAAAAGTATTGTCCGGGGCATGGCAACCCGACCGCCAGGAGCCGCGATTGCCCGCCATGCCGGGGGCGGCGGCGTCGCCGAGCGCGTGATGCCGGCACTGCCGGGTGAACGACCGTTCGCGCCAATTGCGCTACACTAGGGCGCGTTCGCGGTGTGTAACGATGCGAACGCCTCTATTGCACATTCTTTGTCGCTCAGCATGAAGGTTCTCGATCTGCAATGTCCGCAACGTCATCGTTTCGAAGGCTGGTTTGCTTCGGCCGACGACTTCGAATCCCAGTTGTCGCGCAAATTGATCGAATGTCCGATTTGCGCGTCGACCGAGATAAGCCGCATGCCGTCGGCGCCGCGCCTGAATTTGTCGGGCGCGACCCGCACGCGGCAGGAGGACACGCAAGCCCGTGACACGGAAGGTGCGGCTGAGCGAGGCAGCAAGAGCGGCATTGCGGCCGACCAATCGGCGGTGGCGGACCGGGCACGCGAGTTCGAGGCGATTGCGCTGCGCATGCTGCGCGAGGTCGTCGGTAAGGCGGAAAACGTGGGCGACCGGTTTGCCGAGGAAGCGCGCAGGATACATTACAACGAAGCGCCCGCGCGAAGCATCCGCGGCGTGACGTCGCCCGAAGATGCGCGCGCCCTGGTCGATGAAGGCATCGACGTCATGGCGCTGCCGAGCGCATGCGTGCCGAAAGAGTCGCTGCAATAATCCATTTCACGCGAAACAGGAAAGCGCCGCATGGGGATCAGCTACGAGGATCTGGAAGTCGGTTCACGTCATGAAGTGGGCACGCACACGTTCACTGCCGAAGAAATCGTCGCATTCGCCGAGCGGTTCGATCCACAGCCGTTTCACATCGACAACGCGGCGGCCGAAGCGTCGCCGTTCGGCGGGTTGATCGCGAGCGGTTGGCACACATGCTCGGTCATGATGGGCATGCTGGTGCGCAACGTACTGATCGGATCGACATCGCTCGGCTCCCCAGGCATCGACGAGATCCGCTGGCTCAAACCCGTGCGTCCGGCCGATACTCTGCGCATGTTCAACTCGGTGTTGGCCAAGCGCGTGTCGAAGAGCCAGCCCGATCGCGGCATCGTGACGACGCTGTGGGAGGGCATCAACCAGGCGGGCGACACCGTCATCACCGTGCGATCGAACGTGCTGTTCGGTCTGCGTCATCCGCAAGCATCCGACGGCGCAGCGCCATAATGGCCGCAACACAGTCTGCCCTGGACTCCACAACCGTGAAGATCGCCGATGTCGCATCGCTGCGCGCCCGTATCGGCGGCGAGCCGCTCGTCAGCGAATGGGTCGACATCGATCCGGCGCGCGTCGAGCGATTCGCCGATGCCACGGGCGATCGGCAATGGATTCACGTCGATCCCGAACGCGCCCGCCGCGAGTCGCCATTCGGCGGCCCGATCGCGCATGGCTTCTTGACGCTCGCTCTCGTGCCCTCGTTGCTTATGCAAGTCGTGCGCTTCGAACAGCGAATGGGCGTGAACTACGGGCTCAATCGCGTGCGGTTTCCCGCGCCTGTGCCCGTCGGCGCACGCGTGCGAGCGTCGTTTATCGTTGCGCAAGCGGCCGATACCTCCGACGGCGCACTGCAAGTCACCTGGGATGTCACTGTTGAAACGGACGGCGGCAGCAAACCCGCTTGCATCGCTCAATTCATCACGCGGCATTATTTCTGACCGGCTCGCCCGCTTCCTTGCCTCGGTCGCTTTGAGTCGCGCGATGGCATCGAGCGCCAAGCGATCGACGATCAACCGCGCACCATCTTGGATCGAAGTGCCGTCAGGCACGCGTTCATCGAGCGCGTTTTCGCGAGTCGTCCGTCCGATGTGCTCGGTCCGTAGGCGGACGACGGGTTCTTGCCGGCTTGCACAGCGGCCCGATGCCGCCTACTGCTAGCCCGGCCTCAATGCTTGGCGTACTGCGTTGCACCGAACAGCATTTCCTTCGCCTTCTCGTCCATCAGCGGCTTGCGCGCCGACGCGAGGACTTCGACGCCGCGTTGCACGGCCGGCCGAGCCGCAATTGCCTCGTGCCATCGTTTGACATTCGGGTAGTCGGCCAAATCCAGGCCTTGGTTTTGCCATGAACGCGTCCATGGGAAGGCAGCGATATCGGCGATCGTGTAGCCGTCGCCGGCCAGATAGGCTGACTCGCCGAGCCGCTTATCCATGACGCCGTACAAGCGTTTCGCCTCGTTCGTATAGCGATTGATCGCATAGTCGATCGGCTGCGGTGCGTAGACGCGGAAATGATGCGTCTGGCCCAGCATCGGGCCGAGGCCGCCCATTTGGAACATCAGCCATTGGAGCGTTGCATAGCGGCCTGCGGGATCGGCCGGCAAGAACTTGCCGGTTTTCTCCGCGAGATAAACGAGAATCGCGCCCGACTCGAAGAGAGATAGCGGCCGGCCGCCGGGGCCATCGGCATCGACGATCGCCGGAATCTTGTTGTTCGGACTGATCGCAAGAAACTCCGGCTTGAATTGGTCGCCCGCGCCGATGTCGATCGGATGCACGCGGTACTCGAGGCCAGTTTCCTCGAGCATGATGTGAACCTTGTGGCCGTTCGGCGTGGCCCAGCTATAGACGTCGATCATGGCTGCCCCTTGTTTTCATGCCGGCGCCGCAACGAGCGGCGCCGATGCACGCGGCAAATTAGCACGGATCGATGCACGCGGCAAATTAGCACGGATCGATGCGCGTCGCTGAGGGCAGAGCGAAGGCCACGACGGCGATGCGGGTATCGCGCGGCTCCGCGTGGCCATGCTCCGCGCCCGGCCTTGCCTCTTGGAGAAAGCGATGGATCCGCCGCTATGTCGCTGTGTCGCTGTGTCGCTATGCCGCGCTGTAGCGGCGCAACTCGAGTTTCGCAATGGCGTTGCGATGCACTTCGTCGGGCCCGTCGGCGAATCGCAAGGTTCGAGCGCAGGTATAAGCGTAGGCGAGCGGGAAGTCGTCGCACATGCCGCCGCCGCCATGTGCTTGGATCGCCCAATCGATCACCTGGCACGCCATGTTCGGCGCCACAACCTTGATCATCGCGATTTCTCCGCGCGCGCCTTTGTTGCCCACCGTATCCATCATGTAGGCCGTCTTGAGCGTGAGTAGCCGAGCTTGTTCGATCATGCAGCGCGCTTCGGCTATCCGCTCTTGCGTGACAGTCTGCGCGGCAATCGGCTTGCCGAACGCGATGCGCTGCGACGTGCGCTTGCACATGAGCTCGAGCGCGCGTTCGGCCAGACCGATCAAACGCATGCAGTGGTGAATGCGCCCGGGCCCCAAGCGCCCCTGTGCGATCTCGAACCCGCGTCCTTCGCCCAGCAACATATTCGACACCGGCACGCGCACATTATCGAGCGATATTTCCATGTGCCCGTGCGGCGCATCATCGTAGCCGAACACGTGCAAAGGGCGATGAACGGTGACGCCCGGCGAATCGGCGGGCACGAGGATCATCGACTGCTGTTCGTGCTTGGCGGCGCTAGGATCGCTCTTACCCATCACGATATAGACCTTGCAGCGCGGATCGCCCGCACCCGACGACCACCACTTGCGCCCGTTGATGACATACGTATCGCCGTCGCGCTCGATGCGCGTTTCGATGTTCGTTGCATCGGACGACGCCACTTCCGGCTCGGTCATCAAAAAGGCCGAACGGATCGTGCCCTCGAGCAACGGCTCGAGCCACGCGCGCTTTTGCTCGTCGGAGCCATAACGTTCGAGCGTTTCCATGTTGCCGGTGTCGGGCGCATTGCAATTGAAGACTTCCGGCGCCCAGGGCACGCGTCCCATGATCTCGGCGAGCGGCGCGTATTCGAGGTTCGTGAGTCCCGCACCGCGCGCCGAATCGGGCAGAAACAGATTCCACAGGCCCGCTTGCCTGGCGCGCGCCTTCAGCGTTTCGATGAGCTCAGTGGGCACCCAAACATTGCCTGCCGCACGGTTGCGCGCAATCTCTTCGATGAAAGCCTGCTCGTTCGGATAGATGTGCGCATCGAAGAAATCGAGCAGCTTCGCGCGCAGCGCTTGAACCTTCGGGGTGTAGTCGAAATTCATGGATCTCCTCGCCGATGATGGCGGCTTCGTGCGTGATCCGCGCGTGCCGGTGTCTACCGTTGGATGAGTCTTATGGCTACCGCTACCGCACCTTCCGTGCGTAGAACCAGGCGAGTTCCGCCATGGGCCGCGCGCGTTGGCCGGCGTCGATGGCTTGCGCGCTCGATGCGGTGCCCACCGCCGCGCGTTTCATGATGCCTTGCAGGATCGCCGCGATGCGGAACATGTTGAACGCGAGATAGAAGTTCCAGTCGCCAGCGATGGAAAAGCCTGTCCGCTCACGATAGCGCTCGACGTAGCGGCGCTCGTCGGGAATGCCGAGCGTGTCCCAACTCAAGCCCGCAATGCCACGGAACTGCGCCGGGTCCACGTGCCAGGCCATGCAGTGATACGCGAAGTCGACGATCGGATCGCCGAGCGTCGACAGCTCCCAATCGAGTACCGCGAGAATGCGCGGTTCACTTGGATGGAAGATGAGATTGTCGAGCCGATAGTCGCCATGCACGATCGCCACGCGCTCGTCGGCACCGGCGGGTGCATGGGCGGGCAGCCACTCGATCAGCCGATGCATCGCTTCGATGGGCTCCGTCTCCGACGCTTCGTATTGCTTGCTCCAACGCGCGATTTGGCGCGCGAGATAGTTGCCGGGTTTGCCGTAATCCGCGAGACCGGCGGCGGCTGGATTCACTGAATGCAGCGCTGCGATGACGCGATTCATTTCATCGTAGATCGCGGCGCGCTCGGCGCTCGACATGCCCGGAAGCGAAGGGTCCCACAGCACGCGCCCCTCGACATACTCCATCACGTAAAAGGCACGGCCGATCACCGCTTCGTCGTCGCATAGCGCGAGCATCTTCGCGACCGGTACGTCGGTGCGAATGAGCGCATCCATGACGCGATACTCGCGCTCGATCGCGTGGGCCGAGGGCAACAGTTGGCTAACCGGGCCGGGCTTGGCGCGCATCACATAGCTGCGCGACGGGGTAACGAGTTTGAACGTCGGATTCGACTGGCCGCCGGCGAATTGCTCGACCGACAACGGGCCACCGAACCCGGCGACATGCGCGCTCAGCCACGTGGCGAGCGCATCGGTGTCGAAGCGCTGTCGCTCCGAGACGGCGCGTGTGCCGACGAACGCCGAGTAATCCTGCCCCTTGTCGAGCTGTCCTGCCGATTCGTTCGTTGCCATGTAACGGCTCCGTTTAAGGAGTGAAGTTCGATGACGGAAAAGCGATGCAGCGGCGAAAACGCAAGGAGCGGCGATACGTCATTCGCTCCGGAAGCGCAGATACTCGGCGTAGAGCATCTCCATGGTCGTATGACGGATGTCCCGAAAGAGCGGCGTGGGCGGCGCGTAATTCAGCGCGCGCACCACCCAATCGCGAGGCTTCGCGCCGACATCGAGGGCGTTGATGCAGCCCGTCGCTTGCGCGAGATGGCCGAAGAAT
>JBQCDS010000179.1:0-6855 GCA_051961035.1 Trinickia sp.
CCACCCTTCAGGGCATCTATAGCAGTGTCCTTCGCGTCTTCCTTAGTCTTCGGGATGAACGGCTCACCCTTGCGGCTTTTGATATAACGCTTAATGAGCGCGGTATCGACGCATTCGGCCAGGACCGGTGTCAAGCTATGTGTAATCACTTTGACCACCATTGTTGCTGGGTGGTCTTCTCCGTACTTTGCAATCATTGCTCGCTCGACCGCCCCCCACGCCAACACATCCATCAAGTAGGAAATTCCACCCGCGACCGCAACGCTTCCAATGAACGTCTGCGCAATCTCCTTTGTGAATTTCTTCGTCCCCATGACCGACATGATTGCCTGCGCTCCAAGCCTACCCCGCAGTTCGAGTGTCGTCGCATCGTGATCGCCCATCGCGCGATTCAAAAGCGCAGAAAGGCCCTTGTGCTCCGTGCGCACTGCGTATTTCACGGTCTGTAGGAAGGCGAGCGGGTGCTCCTCCACCTGGACTCCGCCAGCTCCGTGGGCGTCGGTGAAGGCAGGAGCACGAAGTCGCGCATCCTCGCCGAATGCGCTCGTGCTTTGCATGATGGCACGCCTTGCCGTATATGTGGCGAGATCGATCTTCGTCGATTGGGTCGTCCCATCAGCGAGTTGCAATGTGGTGACTGTCGTTCCTTCCACGAACCTGTGGGTTTGAAGTAGCGCGTGGCCCTCGAGGGGTAGAGCGACGTCAATGCCGCCTTCGGGAAGCTTGAGTCGGGCGAAGTCTTCCGGATACTTCACGGCTGCGAACGAGAGAGCCGCTTGGATCGCCTCATTGTCGCTTTCGACGTGACCGTCCGCTGCTTTGTACACGCGGCCGGAGAGTTCCTTTGGAAAGGAATATTCGTCGCCGGACAGCAATGCGGCCAAGCTGGCCATATATGCCCTTGCCTCTTCTCGGGCCTGGAAACGGCGCTCGATCAACTGCGGCATAACGTCTTGCAGCCCTGCCAAGTTTTCCGCCAAGACGGCCGCGTGGTGTGGGTTCTGCATCTTCAATTCATGGTTGTATCGCTTGTTCAATCCCTTCTGCAGCCTTTCGTCGGCGGCTTCGGTCTCTCCTTCTGCCGCTGCGGCCGCTGCGGCAGGATTTGCCATGACCGTTTTGATTGCAGCGCGAAAGTGACTACTGCGCGAGGGAACTGTTTCCAGCGCACCGTGGCCGCTTTGATCTGCCGTGCCAGCACGGCTTCGCCCGGACGGCGACAGCAATCGCAGCGGCGCGGGCTCTGTTTGGGAGCCAGAACTGCGATGCTGCTGCAACTCGATTGCGTCACCGGCCTGCTCGTGATGCGTGGAAATGTCGATCTCGGGCGTTGCTGGGACGGAGTGAATGGTATGGGTCATGGGCTGTTCGAGTCGAAGTCGTGGCCGAATTGCCCGCGATCTTCGATGCAGCCGCAGGCGAACCGCTCGCGGGGATATCCGCAAAAACATTCGCACTGTAGACGGACGAGCCATGAACTATCGCGCAGATCCGAATTGCGCGACGGAATCGCGAACGGCCCGAACGGGCCGGAGTTTGAAGCGCATCGCTTGCTGCTTCGCCGAGCGCTTGAATATCAAGCACTCGGCATGATTTCGCTACGTACCCCCATGGGGACGTGGCATTCTCACCGCTTTATAGCGTGTCGAGCACCCCGCGCAGCATCGCCATCATCTGATCGATCTCTTCGTTCGTCACGTTCAATGCCGGCATGAAGCGCAGCAGATTCGGCCGAGCCGCGTTCAGCAGCAGACCGACGGGCTGCATATCGCGCGCCTTCTCCCCGATCTGCGGCCCGATATCCTTGCCGAGCAGCAGCGCGCGCAGCAAGCCTTCGCCCCGCTCGCCTTCGAAGCCGCGCTCGTTCGACAACTCGAGCAGCTTTGCGCGCAAATACTGGCCGCGTGCCCGAACGCCTTCCAAAAAGCCCGGTGCCACGAGCGTTTTGATGACGGCCGATCCTACGGCGGTCATGAGCGGATTGCCGTTGTACGTGCCGCCTTGATCGCCCGCTTCGAATACGGCCACCTCGGCTTTGGACAGCAGCGCCGCGAGCGGCACACCGCCGCCGATGCCCTTGCCCAGCGTCATGATGTCCGGCTCGATACCGGCCAGTTCATAAGCGAAGAGGGTGCCTGCCCGGCCGCATCCGCTTTGCACTTCATCGACGATCAGCAGCAAATTGTGACGCTGGGTCAGCTCGCGCAGCTCGCGCATGAACGCGGGCGTGGCCGGAATCACGCCGGCTTCGCCTTGGATCGGTTCGAGCATGACCGCCACCGTCTTCTCGCCGATCAGCTTCTCGACCGAGGCGATGTCGTTCAGCTCGGCCTTTGGAAAGCCCGGCACTTGCGGTGCGTAGATCGTGTCCCAACCGGCCTTGCCGCTCGCCGACATCGTCGCGAGCGTGCGGCCGTGAAAGCTGTGATCGAACGTGACGATCTCGTAAGCGCCCTTCTTGAATTTCTTGCCCCACTTGCGTGCGAGCTTGATCGCGCCTTCGTTGGCTTCGGCGCCGCTATTGGCGAAGAACACCTTGTCGAAGACGCTGTGCTCGGTCAGCAGCGTGGCGAGGCTCGCCATCGGTTCGTTGTAAAAGGCCGGCGACGGGTTGATGAGTTGCCGCGCCTGCTTCTCGAGCGCTTCGATCATCGCCGGATGGCAGTGCCCGAGGCTGTTCACGGCCCAGCCTTGAATGAAATCGAGGTAGCGCTTGCCTTCGCTGTCGAAGAGCCAAGCGCCCGAACCGCGCGTGAAGACGATGTCAGGCCGGTTGGTGATGTACATCAGCGACTGCGTCGGGTTCTGCGTCGATTGCATGGCACGGCTCCGCGATAAATGAATGAAAGGTGAGGGAAGAAATGAAAAAAGCCACGGCATTCCGTGGCTTTCGCGGTTTGACCGATTTCGCGCGCTCGCTGAACTAGCGTGTTTCCTGCGAGGCGCGCGTCCGCTACGAGCCGACGGCTTCCCTGGGCGGGAGCGAGCGGCGACGTCGGAGGGCGGACAGATTGCGGTTCATGGGCGCAAGAATACGACAGCGTGCGCATCGATGCAATCGCGCGCCGCACAGGCGTGTCGCATTTTGCGCACGCGTGCGTCGCCCACTAGTGTGTTACACCGCGTTGACGAGATCGGCCTCGCTCGTGAACGAATCGGCGTAGAACTCGTCGGCCGGCAACTGATGGTGAGCCGTGAAATCCCGCTGGGCTGATTCGACCATGACCGGCGCGCCGCACGCGTACACCTGATAGCCCGACAGATCGGGCAAGTCCTCGATCACGGCGCGATGCACGAAGCCGGTACGGCCAGTCCAAGCATCGCTCGGATCGGGCTCGGACAGCACGGGCACGAACTTGAAGTTCGGATGATCCTTCGCCCAGCCTTGCGCCAGCTCGAGCATGTAGAGATCTTTCTTGCGGCGCGCGCCCCAGTAAAGCGTGATCGGCCGTTCGATGTTCTTGAAGAACGCGTGCTCGGCAATCGCCTTGATCGGGGCGAAGCCCGTGCCCGAAGCCAGTAGCACGATGGGCTTATCGGAATCCTCGCGCAGGAAGAACGTTCCGAGCGGGCCTTCGAAACGCAGGATCTCGCGTTCCTTCATCGTATTGAAGACATGATCCGTGAAGACGCCGCCCGCCATGTGCCGGATGTGCAGTTCGATCGGGCCTTCTTCGTGCGGGGCGCTCGCCATCGAATAGCTGCGGCGCTTGCCGTCTTTCAGTATGAATTCGACATATTGGCCGGCCAGATATTGCAAGCGCTCGTTCGCGGGCAATTGCAGCTTGAGAACCATGACGTCGTCGGCGCGGCGCTCGAGCACGTTGACGCGGCACGGCAGCTTCTTGACTTGGACGTCGCCGACGCCCGCGATTTCGCGCACGTCGATCACGAGATCCGATTGGGCCGTCGCGCAGCAAAAGAGCGCCATGCCGCGTGTCTTTTCATCGTTCGAAAGTGCCGACGACGAATGCGTGCCTTGCTCGATGTGCCCCGAGACGATTTGGCCCTTGCATGAGCCGCACGCGCCGTTCTTGCAGCCGTAGGGGACGCCGACGCCTTGACGCAGCGCGGCGACGAGCACGGGCTCGTCGGGTTCTACTTGAAACTGCCGGCCGCTCTGCCGGAGGGTCACGTTATATGCCATAGCTCGATCGAACGAAAAACGAAAAAATCCAGTCGAAGCGCGCGCGGCGGCGGACCGCTACAATGCGCGCACATGAAAGCCACACGAATCTTGCGCCGGCCGCGCGTGCTCATCGTCGGTTGCGGCGACGTCGGGCTGCGCTGCGCGCAGCGCCTGCTCGTGCACGCCGCAGGCGCCCGCGTGATTGCACTGACGACCCGCACGGCGCGTGCCGAGCAATTGCGGGCGCAGGGCCTCACGCCGATCGTCGGCGATCTCGACGCGCCCCACACGCTGCGACGCTTGGCAGGCCTCGCGCGCACGGTGCTGCATCTTGCGCCGCCGCCGCCCGAAGGGGCCGACGACCCCCGCACGCGGGCGCTGATCGCGGCACTCGGTGTGCGCGCTCGCTATCGAGCGGCGCGTCCTGCGGCGCCGGCGCCGGCACGCGCGCGCAACGGGCGTATTGTACCCGAGGGCTTTTCACGGCCTGTGGCCTCGGCGCGCGTGCGCATCGTCTACGCCAGTACGACGGGCGTCTACGGCGATTGCGGCGGTGCGTTCATCGACGAAACGCGGCCCGTACGGCCGGCCAATGCGCGCGCGAAACGGCGCGTGGCCGCTGAGCGGCGGCTCAGGCGGGCCAATGTACGCGGCACGACGGCGGCGAGCATCGTGCGCATCCCCGGCATTTATGCGCGCGAGCGACTGCCGCTTGCGCGCATCGGCCAGGGCAAGCCGGCGCTCGTCGAATGCGATGACGTTTATACGAACCACATCCATGCCGACGATCTAGCGGCGATCATGCTGCGCGCAGCCGTATGCGGACGGATCGGCCGCGTGGTCCATGCCTCGGACGATACCGTGCTGAAAATGGGCGATTATTTCGATCGCGTTGCGGATGCGTTCGGATTGCCGCACGTGCCGCGCATCACGCGCGAGGCGGCCGAGGCCAGCCTGGGGCCGGCGACGCTGTCGTTCATGCGCGAATCGCGGCGTTTATCGAATGCGCGGCTCAAGCGCGAGTTGCGCGTGACGCTGCGCTATCCGACCGTCGACGATTTTCTGAGTGGTGTCGTGGGCGCTACTCGAGAAAACTAGAGCATCGAGGGCAGCGCCTCGAGCAGCAGGAAGCACAGCAGCGCGCCAACCAGGGCGCCGATGAGGTTCGGGTGATATCGGCGCTTGACGTGCATGAGCGCGAGCCACGCGCCGATGCCGATCGCAGCGAGCAACGCGAACGCAAGCGTCACGTACGAAATATCGAACGTGTTGTTGATGACCACGATCCACCTCCCTACCACTGTCTCTTGATCGGATCGGCTCGCGCGTTGAGCGGCGATGTCCTTTCATGTGGGAGCAGTATAGGGGTGGCGCCCGGCGCGCCCCATAGGGAGCGGACCTGATACCCGACGTTCCTTCGCATTCCCGGCCCGAACTGCGGGCGCGGCCTCGGCCCCGGCTATGCGCGCAGCGACTGCAGCGCGGCGTCGTCCAACCACTGCCATGCGCCCGGTGCCAGGGCGTGCGGCAGCGCAAGGCCGCCGATGCGTTCCCGGTGCAGGGCTTCGCAGCGGTTGCCGGCCGCCGCGATCATGCGCTTGACCTGATGGTATTTGCCTTCGTTGACGGTGATTTCCAACTGCTTCTCGTCGCGCATGCGCACCGACGCCGCCGCGATCGGCGCTTTTTCCCCATGCAGCATGACACCCTCGGCCAACGCTTGGAGTTGACGCTCGTCGAGCGCGTGACGCGTCGTGGCGAGATACGTTTTCGGCACTTTGCGCTTGGGAGACGTGTAGGCGTGGACGAATTGGCCATCGTCCGAGAGCAGCAGCAGGCCCGTCGTGTCTTCGTCGAGGCGGCCGACGCACTGTACGCCGCGCGCGGCCAATTGCGGCGGCAACAAGCTGAACACACTCAAGTGATGCTGCGGTTCGCGCGAGCATTCATAGCCTGCCGGCTTGTTGAGCATCAGGTAGGCGCGTTCGCGGTAGCGCCAAAGCGTACCGTCGACGTCGAACGTTAGATTGTCGACAGCGAAATCGGCGTCCGGATCGGCGCAGACAGTGCCGGCGGCGGCGACGCGTCCTTCGGCGATCAACGAGCGGCATTGGCGGCGCGAGCCGAAGCCTTGTCTGAAGAGAATGCTTTCGAGATCCATGGCTTGGGGCGAATCGGAGTGGCGCGATTGTACGCCGTGCCGGGCGAGGCGCCGCCTTGCCGCGGGCCAGCCGGCTCGCTGATAATCGTTCGCATTGCTCACTCTTCTCGCGCATCGCCGCGAATTCGCCATGCAAACTTTCACTTCGCTTGCCGCACGCGGTTGCGCCGCCGCGCTCTTGCTGACCTTCGCGCAATGGGCAAGCGCCCACGCCCATCCCGAACGCGAGACGCCGCGCGCGGGCGCGACCGTCGGTGCGGACACGAAGCACGTATCGATCGAGTTCGACGACGCGCTGGAGCCCGCGTTCAGTTCGCTGAAGGTGGCCGATGCGGCAGGCAAAGATGTCACGGACGGCAAGTCGAGCGTCGACGGAAATCACAAAAAGCACATGACGGTGGCGCTCAAGGCGCTCGAGCCGGGCGTGTACACGGTGCAATGGACGGCGGTGGCCGTCGACGGCCCCCCCCAGCAGGGGCATTAAGCTTTAACCCTGAAATGACCCGTTGGCGCGGTGTTGTGGCGCGGCTGTATGGTGCGTCGTTAAGCAAGCGCAAAGTTGTCC
>JBQCDS010000180.1:0-3509 GCA_051961035.1 Trinickia sp.
CCCTACGCTGCGCGGCTCGCCCCTTGATATCGCCGGAGGAAGTGCTCCGCTCGGCTACCGATAACTCGCGATCGATTTACTTGCCTTCCACGGCGAGCACTTGCGCCGCCGCGTTGACGACCGCCGCGATTCGACCGACGTCGCGCAGTTGCTGCACCGACATGCCTTGCTCATTCTTGAGCAACGCGAAGTGCGATTTGACGCAGAAATGGCACTTGCCGACGATCGACGCCGCCAGCGCATACATCTCGAAACGGCGCTTGTCGACGCCGCCATGCGACGCGTAGGCCCCCATGCGAAGTTCCGCGCGTTGTGTCTTCAAATCGGCATCGTCCGCCATCTCGACGAACGGATACCAGACGTTGTTCATGCCCATCAGCGCGGCTGCCGTTTGCGCGCCGTTCACTTCTTCAGGCGACAGCACCCCCGCCGAGCGAATGGCCTCGACGATTGTTTGGCTCTTCGCGGCGAACGCGGCCGCCAGCGCGACACCGACGGCATCGTTGCCTTCCAGGGACGAGCGCGCGATCGTGCCGTCCAGGTTCAGGCGGATGTCCTTCGCGTAGTCGGGGATGCGTTCCTTAATCGAAGCGAGGAATTCCATCGTTTTCTCCTATCGGTATGTCGATAAAAAAGCCCGCCGGCTTTGCTAAACCATAGCGGGCTTTGAGCCTACGTGCCGCGATTACAGCGTTGCGCCGCCAACCGCGCGGTTGCACGGGCACAGTTCGTCCGTTTGCAGGCCGTCGAGGATACGCAGAATTTCTTGCGTGTTACGGCCGACGTTCAGGTTGTTGACCGAAACGTGCTGGATCGTGTTGTCCGGATCGACGATGAACGTCGCGCGCAGGGCCACGCCGGCTTCCTTGTCGCGCACACCGAGCTGGTCGATCAGTTCGCCCTTGACGTCGCCGAACGCGTAGTGGTTCAGCTTGTCCAGATCCTTGTGCTCACGGCGCCATGCCAGCTTGACGAATTCGTTGTCGACGCTGCCGCCGAGCAGCACGGCGTCGCGCTCTTCGAAGTCTTTTTGCAGCTTAGCGAATTCGACGATTTCCGTCGGGCAAACGAACGTGAAATCCTTCGGGTAGAAATAGATGATCTTCCACTTGCCCGGAAACGATTGTTCGGTGATTTCTTCGAACGCCGATTGACCGTTTTCTTCATGCTGGTTGAAGCCGGGCTTCGCCGCCGTGACAGTGAATGCTTCGAGTTTATCGCCCACGGTTTTCATGCGGTGACTCCTGTGTCTGGTTAAGAAGAGAGAAGACGCTGTTCAAAGGTACCTGCTCGCTGTAACGGATGCGTTACACAGGAGCAACTATAGCGCTATTGAATCGTTTCTTCAATAGAAAATAACTAACGGACGGAATAGTATTTTTCAAAGACGGCGATAGGCTGCTCCATGACGGGCGGCGCGCCGTGCAGTTGCCGGTGCGCCGGCTTCCCAGGGCGGCGTATGGCTCGCGGTGGCTCACGCGTTCTTTCCCAGCGGGAACTCGATCGTGACTTCGAGCCCCGGGCCCGGCACGCGGTTGCGCAGCTTCAGCGAGCCACGATGCCGGCTCACGAGCCGCTGCACGATCGCCATGCCGAGGCCCGTTCCGTTCGCCTGGCTGCGTGCCGAATCGACACGGTAGAACGGACGGGTGACGAGGGCGATCTGATCCTCGGGGATGCCGGGGCCCTCGTCGACGACGGACAATTCCACACGGGAATGGGACACGCGCGTCTCGACGATGATGTGCGGAATGCCATCCGTTTCACTGAGACCGTACTTCTTGGCGTTCTCAAGCAAGTTGCCGACCACGCGCCGAATATCCGTTTCGTCGGCTTCGATCACGGCCGACTCCGCTAGCCGCACGCTGAGCCGCACGCCGTCTTCGCTCGCCATGCGGCCCGCCATGTCGCCCGCGACGAGCGACAAATCGACCGGACGCGAGAAGTGCTGCGGTGGGCGTGCGTAATCGAGGAAGCGTCCGATGATGGAGTCCATCTGTTCGATGTCGTCGATCATCGCGTCCTTCGTCGCCTGATCGGATGGGCTCATTTCCGTTTCGAGGCGTAGACGGGCGAGCGGGGTGCGCAAATCATGGGAAATACCGGCGAGCATCAGTGCGCGATCGGCCTCGAGCTGTTCGAGGTCGCGCACCATTTGGTTGAAGCTGCGATTGGTTTCCGCCGCGACACCTAGGCCGCGCTCCGGCAGCGGCTCGGGCGCTTGCCCCAGGCCGACCCGGTGCGCGGCTGCTGCCAGACGAGAGAACGGACGGTTCACGAGGCTCGTGATGAACGCGGCGCCGAACAGCGAGAGCGCGAGCGCGAAAATCCCCCAGCCGGCCCACTGCAAGCCGGTGACGTTATCGAGCTGATCGCGATCGAGCGCGACCCAGTAGTCGTCGTCATCGATCTTGAAACTGATCCAGACACCGGGGATGTCGTTGACCGATTGCGCGATGACGGTGTCGTCGCCGAGCCGCCCGCGAATGTCGTGTTCGATCAGCCGGTTCAGCGATTCGTCGGGCTGCAGCGTGTATTTATCGGTGCTCTCGCGCGGATAGACGCGCACGCCCTCGTTGCTTTCCAAGTCTTGCAGCAAGGCTCGCCGCAGATCGGGATCCGAATAGAGCAGCGCCGTGCGCGTGAGCTTGACGACCGCCACGAGTTGCAATGCCACGCGCTGCGCGCGCGGCTCGCGCTCGATCACACGAAAGCTTTGAAACCACGCGGCGAGGCTGACCGCGATCAGCAGCGCGATCAGCAAAAAGGTGCGCCAGAACAGGCCCCCGAACGCCAGGGCGAGAAACCGCCGGTTGATGCGCATGGAGGCCTATAGGAGGGCGCCGGACCGAGGAAAGCAATTCACGCCGCGCCGTCGGGGATGAACACGTAGCCGAGGCCCCAGACGGTTTGGATGAAGCGGGGACTGCTGGGGTCGACTTCGATCAGCTTGCGCAGACGCGAAATTTGTACGTCCAGGCTGCGATCGAACACCTCGTATTCGCGGCCGCGCGCGAGCTCCATCAGCTTTTCGCGCGACAGCGGCTGACGCGGATGGCGCGCGAAAACCTTCAGCACGGAAAACTCGCCCGTGGTGAGCGGAATTTCCTGTCCGGCCTTCGTGAGCGTGCGCGTGGCGAGGTTCAGCGCGAAGTCGCCGAACTCGAACACCTCAGCCGTTTCCGACGGTGCGCCGGGCAACTCCGACGGCGATTGACGGCGCAACACCGCGTGGATGCGAGCGACGAGCTCGCGTGGATTGAATGGCTTGGGCAGATAGTCGTCCGCGCCCATTTCGAGACCGACGATGCGATCGACGTCCTCGCCCTTCGCCGTCAGCATGATGATCGGCACGGTTTCGCCGGCAACCCGCAATCGACGGCAGATCGACAGGCCGTCCTCGCCGGGGAGCATCAGATCGAGCACGAGCAGATGCGGGGGATCGCGCTGCAGCCTGCGGTCGAGATGCGACGAGTCGGCCAGCGCAGTCACCTGGAAACCCTGCTCGG
>JBQCDS010000181.1:0-5064 GCA_051961035.1 Trinickia sp.
AGCGAGAAGTTCCTTGTAAGAAGACATATGTTCCCTTGTGGTTTCGGTAAATGACCCCGGTCTCTAGCCGGTTTTGCCATGACAATGCTTGTGCCTCGGATATTTCGGAAGCGAGATTAGCACAAAAGGCTCGCGAACGAAAAGCCCGAAAAGGCCACCCGCGAAAATCACGGTTAACCATTCATTTCACTCATTCGCGGCCGATCCACCCATCTCGATTTACTCAATCGGAGTGTCATCTCATATTCCGACGCCGCGAGAACCGGAGCCCCCTGTACTTTCAATTTCCGAAATAGAATCGGCGTATTCGGACAGAAGTTTTCACTTTATGAAAGGATGTGCACTGGCAGAGGCCTCGCGGCAATGCGACAGGCCGAGTCGCCCGAGCCCGATCCGCATTTTCCCTTACCATCCTTATACAAAGGTATAGGGTGGGTTTCGACGGCTAAGCACCGAGTTCAGCGACGCACTGCGCCAGCGCCTGTTCAAGCGCGGCGTGATCAGCTTTTGCGCAATCGAAGGCGCAGCGCTGGCGCTGTCCATCGACTTTCAAATCCGCGCCATAACGATCCACACCGCACAATCGTACGAGCGCCGGGCGGCTCACGCGGCGATCGAAGTATTCGATCAGCGCGGTTTCGCCTTCATCCGTCAAAGGCCCGAGCGGATCGAGTTCTTCGGCATCGAGCCAGCCCATTGCGCCGAATCCGCCGATGTATCTCATCCTTTCAATTTCCAATACGCGAAAAGAAAAATCGCCGAGTGCGAGATAACGTTCCGCGTCGGGGTGATAGCGCAAATAGCGTCGCACGAGCGACGGCTCGAGCCCACCCGGCACGAATCGGCCGAGCAGCGTCAGGCGCTCGCCGTTCAACACGTCCTCGTTCGGCGGCGCATCGACGATGAGGAAGCCCGCCCGCGCGTCGGCCTCCAAATTGCGCGCGTGCTCGGCCAGGCGGCTCACGAGGACGACCGGCCGATGCCGCGCATCGGGCGCGAAAGGCAGGGCCGTGGGGTACGGATAGCCGAGCGGCTCGCGCGCGTGTGTCGCCAAGGCGCCCGCCGGCTTGCGATGCAATAAGTGCAGCGGGGCGTGTGCGGAGATATTCATGGGTGAAGTCCAGTGTGAGTCGCCTCGCGCAGCGAGCGGCAAAGCTGTCCGTTAGAATCGTCGGTTCCTAACATCGTAGCGTGTGTGCGTCGATTCGCTGCTTGGATTTCGCCGCGCTTGCGCCCTTTTTGGCTTCGTTCCCGTGTCGCAGACCACCTCATCGCACGTTCCCGCCGCGCACCGCAATCTCGCTCCGGCCGCACGTCAGCGCGCGCGATACGCCACGATGGCCCTCTTCTTCATCGCGGGCATGGCCTACGCCACTTGGGGCGTGCACGTGCCGACCGTGCGCGACAAATTCAATTTGAATCCCGCCGCCCTTTCGGTCGCGCTGTTCGTTTTGACCGGCGGCTCGATCGCGGCCACCGTCACGAACGCGAAGTGGATCGCGCGCGTCGGCACGCGCCGGGCATGCCTTGTCGGCGGCCTCGTGCTCGCGGCCAGCATGGCGTTGATTCTAGCCGCGCCCACGTATTGGGTCTTGTTGCCGGTGCTTGCCGTGTTCGGCGCAGGCATGGCCACGATGGACGTGGCCATGAACGCCGAGGCCAGCGCCGTCGAGCACGCGCTCGGGCGCCCGATCATGTCTTCCTTGCACGGCATGTTCAGTATCGGCGGCATGATCGGCGCGGGGGCCGGCGGCCTTGCGCTCGGTCACGGCATGTCGAGCCTGCTTCATATGCTGATCGCTTCGCTCGTTTGCGCCGGCGTGCTCGTCCTCGCCTGCCCGGCCGTGCTGCCGCACGTGCCGCACACCGAAAGCCACCACGGAAGCGGCGGGGCGAGCCGCTGGCGCTCGCCCGTGCTGTGGGCATTAGGCGCGGTGGCGCTCATTGCGCTGATCGCGGAAGGGGCGATGTACGATTGGGCCGCCGTCTACATGCGCGATGTCGTGCGCTCGACGCCGGCCTTTGCCAGTGCCGGCTATGCGGCGTTCACGGGCGCGATGGCTCTGGGACGTTTCGCCGGGGATGCGGTGCGGGCGCGCTTCGGCGCGGTGCCGTTGGTGTTCGTGAGTGCGTCGCTGGCGTGCGCCGGCATGATCGGCGCACTCGTGCTGCCGTTCTCCATGACAGCGCTCATTGGCTTCGCGATGATGGGCCTCGGGCTCGCGAACATGATGCCGGTGCTGTTCGCAGCGGCCATGCGCGTGAAAGGCATTCACCCGGCCGAAGGGCTCGCGCACGTGGCGAGCATCGCTTATGTCGGCTTGCTGTTCGGGCCGGTTCTCATCGGCGGCGTTGCGCAGGCGACGAATCTTTCGATCGGGCTTTCCGTCGTGGCGCTATGCGCGGCGCTCGTGGCCTTCATCGGGCCGCGCGTGCTCAAACGCCTCGGCGTTTGACCCACACGGCGCGCCGGGCACAGGACGATTCGCTGGCCGTCGCTTGCATCGCGGGCCGCGCCGCGCCGTAGAACAATTAAAAAAGGGCGCGCACACCTTCGTGTACGCGCCCTTCGATCCGCTCTTCGGGTGGCGGGCCGCGCAAGCAGTCCGCCGCCTTCGATCGGCTCGGCTTCGCGCCGATTACATATTCACTTCGTTCAGCAGCGTCTTCTTGCCGTCCGTGTAGTGGTACAGCGAGATCACGCCGTGCTTCAGATCGCCGTGCGAGTCGAATTGCGTCTCACCGATCACGCCATGGTAATCCGTGGACGGCATCGCCGCGAGGATCTTCGCCGGATCGACGGAGTTCGCGCGCTTCATCGCGTCGACGATGATGTACACGGCGTCATACGTGAACGGGGCGTAGATCTGGATCGGCACACCGAAACGGGCCTTGTACTTGGCCTCGAACTCTTGACCGGCCTTGCCCATCTTCTCGAGCGAACGGCCTGCTTCCGAGCAGACGACGTTATCCGTCGCGTCGCCGGCCAGCGTCGAGAGCTGGTCGGTACACACGCCATCACCCGCGAGGATCTTCGCGCTGATGCCGAGCTGCTTCGCTTGCTTCGCGAACGGGCCGCCGGTGGCGTCCATGCCGCCGTACATGATCGCGTCGGGGTGTTCGCCCTTGATCTTCGTCAGAATCGCGCGGAAGTCGACAGCCTTGTCGTTCGTCGCGTCATGCGAGAGCACCGTCATGCCGAGCGACTTCGCCGTCTTTTCGAATTCGTTCGCCAAGCCCTGGCCGTACGCCGTGGCGTCGTCGACGATCGCGACTTTCTTCAGCTTCAGATCCTTCGATGCGTAGTTCGCGAGCGCGGGACCTTGCTGCGCATCGGTGGCCACGATGCGGAACGCCGTCTTGAAGCCCTGTTGCGTGTAGGCCGGGTTCGTTGCCGACGGCGAGATCTGCACGATGCCGGCATCGCTGTAGATCTTCGAAGCCGGAATCGTCGTGCCCGAGTTCAAGTGGCCGACAACGGCAACCACTTTGTCGTCGACGAGCTTCTGCGCAACTTGCGTCGCCGTGCGCGGGTCAGCCGCGTCGTCTTGCGCGTCCAGTACCAGCTTGATCTTCTGGCCACCGATGACGAGACCCTTCTTATTGATTTCCTCGACGGCGAGGCGCGCACCGTTTTCGTTGTCTTTGCCGAGGTGAGCGATTTGACCCGTCAGCGGCGCGACGTGACCGATTTTGACGACTTCGTCTGCCACGGCGCCCGTTGCCATCGTCGCGAACAACATTGCAGCCGCGGTGATCGGCAACAGCTTTTGCATCTTGATATTCATGTAGGTCTCCAGTTTCGGTCCCAAAAACGACGTGATCGCCCTATTCCCCGCCTTCCTCTTGTTGTGTCGAAGGGAGGCAATTACGCCGGATGCATTCGTCATGCACTTGGTCTAGCACGCGAGCGGGCCTGTTCGTGACAAGCCGTGCCTTCGTGCTGCGCGCAAGTGTAGGGCAACAAATTAAAGTTGGGGACTTTTTTGAGAAAGCTGGGAAGAGTACTAATAGCGCCGAGCGAAAAAATGACCAGGGAAATGGCTGGCACCCCCGGCAAACCCAAGCCGCATGCGGGTTTCCGAGCATCCCGGTGGCGGCTCGCACGCGCAACCGGTCCGGCTTTCACTGCGAAAGCGGCACGCTAAGGCATTGAACTCAATCAAAAAGTCGCTTAGCTGAACGTGCCAATGCCATTGAATCGTTCGGCGGATGAGTCACTTATACGAAGACGAAGGTGAGTAGACTTTTTATTCCACTGCAAACAAGTGTGAAACGGCCCTCGAAGCCGCCCGCCATTCGGCGTCCAGCGCCTCGATGAGTTCAGCGGCGGCGAGACCCGCACGGCGGCCGCGCGCAAGCGGTGCGCCCTGCCCGGACCACAACGAGAGATAGTCGCCGCGATCGGCCCGCGCCGCCGCTTGACGCAATTCTTGCGTCAGCGCGTTCTGCACGGGATAGGGTGCGATGCGTGCCGGATCGAGCTCGAGCCGGTCCATCAACGCGTTGCGTATACCGCGCGCGTAGCGCCCGGTGATTGCGCGCGTCACGCATGTCGCCGTGTCGCCGCTCATGAGCAGCCGTCGCCGCCAGTCCGCCGCGATGGCGCTTTCGGCGCACGGCAGGAACGCCGTGCCGAGTTGCGCGGCCTGCGCGCCGAGTGCGAGCGCGGCCGCGATCCCACGGCCGTCCATGATGCCGCCCGCCGCCAGCACGGGAATGTCGAGCGCATCGACGAGCTGCGGCACCAGCGCCATCGTCCCCACGAGCGGGTTGCGGTCGGCATCGATGAAGGTGCCTCGATGTCCACCCGCCTCGGCGCCTTGCGCGCAGATGGCGTCCGCGCCCGCGTCGCGCCAAGCGATGCCCTCGGCGACATGCGTCGCCGTACCGATGACATAGCTGCCCGCCGCCTTGAGCCGAGCGACATCGGCTGAATCGAGCACGCCGAACGTGAAGCTGGCGACAGGTACGCGCAGATCCACGAGTTGGTCGAGCTGCGCCCGAAACGCGGGTGCGTAGCGTTCGGGCGCGCGCCCGGGCGGCAGCCCGAGTTCGGCGCGC
>JBQCDS010000182.1:0-6389 GCA_051961035.1 Trinickia sp.
CCAGCGACGCGAGATGCGCAAAAGCGTCGACGTCAGCGTCGCGATGCACGATCACGGGCGCATGGCCGCCGAGTTCCATCGTGACCTTCTTGAGGGTCTGCGCGGACATTTCGACGATCTGACGGCCGATAGGCACCGACCCGGTGAAGCTGATTTTTGCCACGCGCGGGTCGGCCATGATCGTCGGCGTAATGGTGTCGGCTTTGCCGATCACAAGATTCACTGCGCCCTCGGGGAAACCGGCATCGACAAAACAGCGCACCAGCGCCATCGTCGCGCCGGCCGCTTCGTTTGACGGCCTGATCACGATCGCGTTGCCGGCGGCCAGCGCCGGGCCCATCTTGCGGGCCAGCAGTAGCAGCGGGAAATTCCACGGCGTAAAGGCGGCGACCACCCCGAGCGGCTCGTAATGCACCAGATACCGTCCGCCCTTGACACGACTTTCGTAAGACATGCCGAACACGCGGCGCGCTTCATCGGCGAACCAGTCGATCGACTCAGCGGACGCATTGGCTTCCCCATTGGCCTGTGCGATCGGCTTGCCTGTTTCCAGCGCCACGATTCGCGCGAGCTGCGGCGTGCGTTCGCGGATCAGCGTCGCTGCCCGGCGCAGCAGCGCTGAGCGCTCCCAGGGCGTGAGCTTGCGCATTGCGGCTGAGGCCTGGGTCGCGCAATCGATGGCCTCGGTGACTTGTGCCTCGCTGGCCAGCGGCAGATAGCCCAACCGCTGTTCCGTCGCCGGATTGATCGAAAGCTGGCGGTTGTCAGCCGTCGCGGCTTGCCAGCGGCCTCCGAGCAGCAAGCCGTGCTCGCGGTAATGCGCTTCAAGTTCCATTTGCCTCCTCCTGACAGGTATCGCGGACGTTCCCGGTTTGTAGGTGCTTTCCCGATCACCCACGTGCATGCACTCTTTTTCTTATATCAACACCTTGACACTAAAGTGTCAACACTTTTAGAGTGTGTGTCAGCGATGTTCAATCAGGCGTATGCATTTACGTCGATGAAGTTCACACGAAGAACGCTACCGGCCCCGCCGAATGCGGCATTCAGCATTTCCTTTCATGGAGCGAGACGAAATGAATTCGTATTCCCGTCGTACCTTTCTTCAAACCCTCGGAGCCACGACGGTGGCGGCGACGGGGGCCATCGCTTTGCCATCACTCGTTCGGGCGCAGACCGCGCAGTTCAAGCTGAAGTACGCGAACAACCTCGCGCTGTCGCATCCGCTCAACGTTCGCGCCAAAGAAGCGGCGGAGGCCATCAGGAAAGAATCCGGCGGCCGTGTCGAGTTGCAGATTTTCCCGAACGGTCAGATGGGCACGGATACAGACATGCTGTCGCAGGTTCGCTCGGGCGCCATCGACTTCCTGACACAGGGCGGCGTGGTGCTGTCGACCCTCGTGCCGGTCTCGGCGATCAACGGCATCGGCTTCGCGTTCAAGGATTACGACCAGGTCTGGGCAGCAATGGACGGCGAGCTCGGGAGCTACATTCGCGCGGCGATCTCGAAGGTCGGCCTGGTCGCGATGGAAAAACCGTGGGACAACGGCTTTCGGCATCTGACGAGCTCGGTCAAGCCGGTGCGAAGCCCGGCCGATCTCAAAGGCCTGAAAATTCGCGTGCCAGTCAGCCCCCTTTGGACCTCGATGTTCAAGGCACTCGACGCCTCGCCCACCAGCATCAACTTCAGCGAGGCGTATTCCGCGCTACAAACCAAGGTCGTCGATGCAGAAGAAAACCCCCTTGCGCTGATCGAAACGGGACGCTTCTATGAAGTTCAGAAGTTTTGCTCGCTGACCGGCCATATCTGGGACGGCTTCTGGTTTCTCGGCAACGCGCAGTCTTGGAGCAAGCTGCCGCCGGACTTGCAGACCATTGTGGCGAAACACTTGAACGCGGCCGCAGTGGCTGAACGCGCGGACGTCGCCGCACTGAGCACATCGCTGATTGGGAAGTTGCAATCGCACGGAATGGCGTTCAACAAGCCCGATATCCAGCCGTTCCGCGCCTCGCTGCAAAAAGCCGGCTTTTACGATCAGTGGCGCAAGAAGTACGGCGATGAAGCCTGGGCATTGCTCGAAAAGTACGCCCAGAAGTTCGCATGAGCGCGGACCATCGAATAGTTTCCGGAGAGCGAGTCATGAGTTCCCGAGTTCATCACGAGCAGGTGTTCGCCCCCGACATGGGCGTGCCGAAAGACCGACATCCGACATCGAAAGTCGTGCGCATCGGCAGCGCGCTGGAAACGGCAATCAAGTGGATCACCGAAGTACCCGCCGCGTTGCTGCTGGTGATCGAGGTCGCACTGCTGCTCACCAACGTTACCTGCCGCTACGTACTGCAAGATCCGCTGATCTGGGGTGATGAACTCGCGTCGATCCTATTTATCTGGCTGTCGATGCTGGGCGCGGTGGTGGCGTTGCGGCGTGGCGAGCATATGCGGCTGACGATGTTCGTCGCCAGAATGTCTCCGCAAAAGCGCGCGTTTGCGGAAACGCTTGGAAATTTCATCGTGATGACGTTTGTGCTGTTGCTGGTGCGGCCGGCAACCGACTGGGCCGCGAACGAGTGGATAATCAATACACCGGCTCTGGATCTGCCGAATACCGTTTCGGCGGCCGCGATTCCAGTGGCGGCTGTGCTGATGCTCGTACTCGCCATCACCCGGTTGATCGAACGCTCGTCGGTGCGCGATTGCGCGAAGGCTATCGCGCTGGTGGGCGGCGTCGCGTTTACGCTCTACCTTGCACGGAACGCGCTTGCGCCACTGACCGCCGTCAGCCTGATCCTGTTCTTCGCCGTGGGCGTGGTCGCAATCATCTGTCTCGGCGTACCGATCATGGTCGCCTTTGGCGTGTGCACGTTTGCTTATCTCGCAACCGTCACTGGCGCACCGTTGTCTATCGTCGTGAGTACCATGAATCAGGGAATGTCCAGCTTGATCCTGCTCGCCGTCCCGCTGTTCATCCTGCTCGGCGCGCTAATGGAAGCGATGGGGCTCGCCGAAGCGATGATCCGTTTCCTCGCCTCGCTGATCGGACACAAGCGCGGCGGCCTCGCTTATGTGCTGATTGGCGCCATGTACCTAGTGTCCGGCATCTCCGGCTCGAAGGTGGCGGATATGGCCGCGCTCGCGCCGGGCTTGTTCCCGGAAATGAAGAAGCGCGGTGCGAATGAAGGCGACCTCGTGGCCATGCTCAGTTCGTCGGCGGCCATGTCGGAAACCATTCCGCCCAGTCTCGTGCTGATTACGATTGGGTCGGTAACCGGCGTTTCGATTGCCGCGCTGTTCACAGGCGGCTTCATGCCGGCCGTGGTCGGCGCGGTAGCGCTCGCGGCAGTCGTGGGGTTCATAATCCGCGGGGAAAACCTGGATGGCGTGCAACGGGCCTCCCGGGCCGAGGTCGGCCGCGCATTTATCATCTCGCTGCCTGCGCTCGCGCTACCCTTCGTGATCCGCGCCGCCGTGGTCGAAGGGATCGCAACCGCGACGGAAGTTGCGACGATCGGTATCGCTTACACCTGCGTGGTGGGTTTGTTACTATACCGCCGCTTCGACTGGAGCCGCCTCTATCCTATTCTGGTGGAAGCAGCCTCGCTGTCCGGCGCGATTTTGATCATCATTGGTTGCGCAACGGCAATGGGGTGGGCGCTTACGCAATCAGGCTTCTCCGCAAAACTCGCGACCTTGATGATGGCAGCGCCCGGGGGCTCGCTCGGCTTCCTGGCGATCTCCGCCATTACGTTCGTGATACTCGGCAGCTTTCTGGAAGGAATTCCGGCAATCGTACTGTTCGGGCCGCTCCTGTTCCCGATCGCGCGTGCGATGGGTATCTCCGACGTGCAATATGCGATGGTCGTGGTATTCGCGATGGGACTGGGCCTGTTCGCGCCACCGCTTGGCCTTGGTTTCTACGCGGCGTGCGCGGTCAGTAAGGTCGATCCGTCAACCGCAATGCGCCGCGTTTGGCCCTATCTGGGGGCGTTGGCGGCGGCGCTCATCGTTATAGCGCTGGTTCCGTGGGTATCGACGGGTTTCCTGCAAGCAAAATAGGATGTTGAATGGCACAGAAGGGCAATGGACATGAAAAACGCGTCCAACAGTGAACTGAACGGCAAGGTGAACGCGCGCGCGCCCGAGGTGATTGCGTCGAAGCTCGACGAGATTCGCGATCAGGTGCGCGCCATGATTCAGCGGGGGGACTTGCGCCCTGGTGAACGGGTGAATGAGCAGGCGCTCGCACACCAGATCGGCGTCGGCCGCAATTCGGCGCGCGAGGCCCTACGCTCGCTCGAACAGGCGGGGCTCGTGCGAATCGTGCCCAATCGGGGCGCCGAAGTACGGCGGCTGTCGCTCGAAGAGGCCATGGATCTCTACGAGATTCGGGCAGGGCTCGCACGCACGGCGGGACGTCTCGCCGCGCTGCGTCTGACCACCGACGAGGAGCAGTTGCTGAGCATACTCGTCGAGCAGATGGACTCCGCCGTGGCTGAGCGCAACACCCCTCTATATCAGACCCTGAACACAGAGTTCCATCGTCAACTCATGGCGGTGACTAAGAATCCGCGGTTGATCACCATCAACCAGGCTGTCGAGGACGAACTGACGCTCTATATTCACAAAGGCGTGTATTCGTTCGCGCAGATGCAGCGTTCTTCGAAGGAACACCGCGAGCTTTTCGAGGCGCTGCGCACGGGTCAGGCCGACGCGGCTGCACAGGCTTTCGAGAATCACGTGCAGACGGGCAAGAAGCGCATGCTCGACACCGTGTCCACGAATCCGTCCGATCGTTAATGAGCTTTGGAGTAGCCTGTTGAAAAACATAGTGTTTCTGGACCGCGCGACGCTGGCGGCCGATCTACCCGATTTTTCGTTCCCGCATCGTTGGATCGAATATTCGTCCACTACGCAAGAACAGGTGGTGCAGCGCTGCCGTGACGCGCAGATCGTCGTGACCAACAAGGTGCCGCTGGCGGGGGACGTGCTCGCGCAGTTGCCGCAACTGGAAGTTATCGGCGTGCCGGCTGCAGGTGTCAATCATTTGGATATGGAAACATGCCGGCAACGGAGCATCGAAGTAGTCGCATGTCCGGGCTATTCGACGATCTCCGTGCCGGAGCACGCGTTCGCACTGATGCTCGCGCTGCGCCGCAACCTGGTTCCTTACTGGAACGACGTCTATGCTGGGCGCTGGAGCGGGTCCGCGACTTTTTACGCTGAACTGCATTCGATCGAGGATCTATATGGTTCGACGCTAGGTATCGTCGGTGCCGGTCACGGTGGAAAGCGGCTCGCCGAATTGGCCCGCGCGTTCGGCATGCGTGTGCTCTTCGCCGAGCGCAGGCACGCCAAGGCGGTGCGCGAAGGCTACGCTGCATTCGACGAGGTGCTGCGTGAGGCGGATGTGGTCAGCCTGCACTGCCCGCTTACCGACGAAACGCGGCATCTCTTCGGTCTCTCCGAATTCGAGCGAATGAAGCGCACCGCGTCGCTCGTGAACACCGCGCGCGGCGGGATCGTCGACGAGGGAGCGCTGATCGAGGCGCTCGACCGCAAGTTCATCGCGAATGCCGCGCTCGACGTGCTCGAGCAGGAGCCGCCAGCGGTCGATCATCCGCTGTTGACCAGTGCGCGCACGGATCTGATCGTGACTCCACATGTCGCATGGCGGACTCCGGTGGCGATGCAGCGGCTTGTTACACAACTCGCGCAAGGCATCGAACAGCACTACGCGCGGCGCTGAGAGCGAAATTCGACGAGGTAGTGTTGCGTCGCCTCTTCAAGTTGCTCCGCGCCGTCGTGGGTCCCTTTTTGGGGGGCGATTGCGGCCGCCGGAGCCCAAAGTCGCGTCGATCACATCCGCACAGACACCACGGCAATTGCCCGACCAGATCGGGGACAGTCGTAAAAAGATCGCCGATAAGGCCGTAATCCGCAACGCTGAAGATCGGTGCTTCGGGATCCTTGTTGATCGCCACGATCACCTTCGAGTCCTTCATGCCGGCCAAGTGTTGAATCGCACCCGAGATACCGACGGCCACATACAACCTCGTAACCGACACCCTCGAGCGCGAAACTCCAGGCTTCGAGCAGCTCTACCTCATCGTCTACGAGAAGGAGGCGCGTCATGAAGGGATCCCGCTCCGGCGACTGCCTGGTCGAAAAGCCTGCCGATGCAGGATTGACGCGCTGCTCGTCACGGGTGCTACCCGGAACGCGGGTTCCATGGATCTCTCAGAGGGCGATGCGGTGCGGCTCTAGAATCGATCCGATCATGCGCGGGTTGTTCGGAATTCGAAGAAATAGAAGTGCCGCCAAGCCCCCCAGGTCGTTAAGCCCCTTTATTACTCTACGCGAGACCTTCGAGATCCGCGATGCCGGAGGCAAT
>JBQCDS010000183.1:0-2035 GCA_051961035.1 Trinickia sp.
GTGATACCAGCGCATTCGCTTGGTGAAAGCCGGCGGATCGCAATCGATCAACACGGGCCGGATCGGAATCCCGGCGCGCAGGGCCATATGCGCGAACCCACGGGAAAACGGATGGAGACGATCGCCGTCCGGGCTGCGCGTGCCTTCGGGAAAGATGATCATCGTGTAGCCGGCGGCCAGTTGACGCGCACCGGCTTCGATCAATTCGGATGGATCCGCGTTGCTGACGTATTGCGCCGCGCGCACGATGCCCCAGAAGCACGGATTGCCCCAGTGCGCGTTCTTCACGACGCAGCAGGCGCGAGGCACCAGCGCGAGCAGCACCATGACGTCGAGATAGGTGGGATGGTTCGCGACGATGATGGCCGGCCCGCGTGCGCTGAGCGCCGCGAGCCCGCTCACGTCGAGCCGCATGACGCCGCTCGCCTCGAGCAGCGCGACGAGCGCGCGAAAAAAGACATGAATGACGGCTGCGACCACACGCTGACTCGACGCCCGATGCGGCCAAAGCCAGGCGACTGGAAAAACGAGCACGGAAAACAAGATGCCGCACAGGCCGAACACGACAAAGGCGGCGCCGGTGGCGACGAGCCGCCACATTCTGCCGATGCGCAACGTTGCCGGCTCGTTCATGGTGCACCGCATCCGTCCAGCGCCCATTGCCAGCTGCGATCGAGCCCCTGCCAGGACACGGCGGTGCGCGCGGTCAATCCGTGCATCAACGCTTCGCCCTGCG
Source organism: Trinickia sp. (assembly GCA_051961035.1). Taxonomy (GTDB): domain Bacteria; phylum Pseudomonadota; class Gammaproteobacteria; order Burkholderiales; family Burkholderiaceae; genus Trinickia. The sequence continues at coordinate 737 of JBQCDS010000183.1, forward strand.
TCGAAAACGCGGGCGACGAGTTCCCCTCTCGCGCGGGACCGGTCGCGCACTCGAGTTGCACGCTCGCATCGCGATCGAGCAAGATGGCGAGCGCGCCTGCAGGCATGTCGTGATCGACGGTGCCATAGCGCTCGTCCACGGGTTCGTCGGCGTAGATCACCAACACGGGCGTGGCCGGATCGGAGGTGTATTGCGCATAGGCCTCGAGCAACGCGTAGCCGAGTGTTTCCGCGCCGGCCGAGACGGCCGTTGCCGGCGAGCGGTCGCGCCGGGCTATACCATGGACGCCCGTCATGGCATTGAGCACGGACAAGCTGAACGCAGTGGGAGAAACGGGCTGCTGGGCGGCGATGTCGTCGAGTATCCCCGTGGTACGGCGCAGTTCGCCGTGACGTGACGCAAATACGAGACGAACGGCGCCGAGATCGGCCGTGCAGTCGTGCGCAACCTTCAACGCCATCTTGGAAAGCGTGCTCAACCGGCGCCGCACAAGCGGGTCGATGAACCCGATATCGGGCGCAGCCGTGGTGCCGGCCGGCCATGAAGACCAGCGGGCGACTGGAATGGTCCAGCGCAGGTCGAGCATTTCGTTGTTCGTTCGCGAATGGCAACTACCGGTTGCCCGGCGCAAAGATGCGAACGACGAAAGCCCTCACGGCAACCGCGTAACACACCCCGAGTTAATCAATGTTTTGGTTTGTCTTTAACCGGGATGTAACCGACATGGCCTGCCGCATCGGCAAAACCTTTCAGTTGATTTTCAATTGTTCTGGCGCCCCGGAACCGCCGGGCGAGATATTACTGAAAAATTCGTCTTAAAAACAGTATCTAACGTAATCGTGGCATTAACACGACGCCGGTTCGATTGCATTCACCGCAGGCGGCAACACGCCCGCACCGCCCGCAACGCCCGCACCAGGCGCCGCGAGGCTCCATGCAAAAGCGCTGGGGCCCCCCGCAGGTCGTTCACGTGCGTCTCGCTGCCTGCGGCCTTAATTCTGTGTGGCGCTCGCGCCCGATGCGGCAGCCGGCGCGCGAGTGGAGCGCGGCGGCGCTGCCGGAGATCGATTCACGGGCACTTCGTTCGTGAGCACCGCGCCGCGCTTGTCGTAGCGCACCCGCACCGTGCGCACGGTGCCGTTGCCGAGCGGAAAATCGGCCAGCGCACTGCGCACGAGGTACGGCATCGCGCGCACGAGCGACGACTCTTCGTCGGTATTGCGCGCCGTGACGTTATAAACCTCCTTGCCCGAGGCCCGCTCCGTGATACGGATCGCGAGCGTATGGGTGAACACCGGG
>JBQCDS010000184.1:0-4006 GCA_051961035.1 Trinickia sp.
CGCATGAGCATCGCCGGCGACTGCAGCGCACCGGCGCTCAGCACGACCTCCCCTGCATCGAAAAAGATGCGTTCGCCGTTGGCCGCAATCGCGTCAACACCGCGCGCCGTCGTGCCCTCCATGACGATGCGTTCGACGCGTAGATTCGAATGGATGCTGAGATTCGGGCGTTGACGCGTGGACGCGTCGAGGTAGGCGATGGCCGTCGACACCCGCTCGTCGTCGATATTCGAGAACGCGCCCGGAAAGAAGCCGTCCCCGAACTCGCCGTTCTGGTCCTTCAATTCGGGCAAGCCATTGGCGCGCAACCCCTTCGCGAACGCATGACAGAACGCGGGCCAGTCTTTCGGCATGATGCGTCGTATCGGCACTGGACCGTCGCTGCCGTGCAACTCGCCGCCGAAAAAGTCGACGTCGCGTTCGAGCTTACGAAAGTACGGCAGCACGTCGCGCCACGACCAACCATCGGCGCCGCTCGCGGCCCATGCGTCGTAATCGCGCGGCAAGCCACGATTGGCCGACTGCACGTTGATGCTCGATCCGCCGCCCATCACGCGGCCCTGTTCGTAGACGCGCGGCGCGGCGTCCCTCGTGGCCTTCGCCTTGAGATCGGGCCAGATGTACGTGTCGCCGCAGAAGACCGGCATCGGGTAGCTGTCGAGAATGGCCGCAGGAACCGCGCCGGGCGGCGTGTCGGCGCCCGCCTCGATCAGCGCGACGCGTACAGTCGGCGTCGCCGACAGCCGATGCGCGAGCACGCATCCCGCCGAGCCGCCGCCTACGATCACATAGTCGAAGCGATTCATCGCCTGCCTCCCCCTTTATGTGCGCCGCGCGGCGTATCAGGAACCGCGAAACACCGGCTTGCGCTTGCCGTGGAACGCCTGCACGCCCTCGCGGAAGTCGTCCGACGCGCGCAGCCGGCTATAGCAATGCCCTTCGAGTTCGATCGCAATCGAGAGCGGCGAGTCTTCCGTATCGTTCAGCAGCTTCTTCGCCGTGCGCTGCGCGAGCGGCGAGAATGCGCGCAGTTCGTCAACGAGCGCATCCGTGGCCGATTCGAGCTGTGCGTCCGCCACGCAATCGACCGCGATGCCCCACTCGTACGCCTGCTTGCCCGGAATGCGGCGCGAGCGCATCACGATGTCCTTCGTGCGGCCGATGCCGACCATCGATTGCAGACGCGCCGAGCCGCCCGAGCCGGGAATCTGGCCGAGCTTCTGCTCAGGCAGTGCATAGAAGGTCGTATCGGTGACGATGCGGAAATCGCACGCCAGCGACAACTCGAAGCCCACGCCGAAGCAAAAGCCGCGATTCGCCGCGATGACTGGCTTCGAGCATCGTGCCGGCGCCGCGATATTCCACGCGAGCTTCGATACGTGCTCCGGCGAGGCCTCCAGAAAGCCCTTGATGTCGCCGCCGCTCGAAAAGTGCTCGCCGTTCGCCCGCACGACGATCACGCGCACGCGGTCGTCCTCGTCGAGCGCTTCGAACACGGCGCGCAACTGGTCGCGTGCGTGCATCGAAATGACGTTGAACGGCGGGCGATGCAAGATGATGTCCGCGCGCTCTCGCTGCGCGTCGATTTCGACGGAGAAGCCGTCGAGCTCTTGCAGCAGCGTCTGGCCGCGATGGTTGAGATCGCTCATGGTGGGTTACTCCTTGGTGGTTTGTGTAGGTTGCGCGACCTGCGCTTGCCCATCGGGCGTGTACTCGCCGGCTTGCAGTTTGCGGCGCAGAATCTTGCCGACGGGCGACTTCGGGATGTCGTTGACGAAGACGTAATCGCGCGGGCGCTTGAAGTTGACGAGGTCGGACTGGCGGCACCATGCATCGAGCGAGTCGGAATCGACATACTCCCGGCGCTTGATGAATGCAACCACGCGCTGACCCCAGCGCTCGTCCTTGACGCCCGCGACCGCGACTTCGTCGACGGCGGGATGCAGCGACAACACCGATTCGATATCCACGGGCGAGATGTTTTCGCCGCCGCTAATGATCATGTCGTCGACGCGGCCCGTCACGTAGAGATCGCCATCGCGGTCGAGATAGCCCGTGTCCCCGGTGAAGTACCAGCCCTCGCGCAAGCACTTGGCATTCGCGTCCGGGCGATTCCAGTAGCCTTCGAATGCTTCGTCGCCCAGTAGATCCACGATGATCTGTCCTTCCTCGCCCACTTCGGCGATCTCGTCGGGCGAGAGCGCATCGAGCTTTACGACGCGCAGACGTGTGTTGATGCCCGCTCGGCCCGCGCTGCCGGCTTTCTTCGTCGCGTCCTGATCGACACTGAATGTATAGACCTCGGACGAGCCGTAGTGATTGACGAAGAGCTCCGGCTCGAACGCGGCGGAGAGGCGCTTGAGCAGGCCGTCGTGCATCGGTGCGCCCGCGAAGCCGAGCTTTCTGACCGACGACGTATCGGTGGCCGCGAACGCACTGTCCGCGAGCAGATCGTGATAGAGCGTCGGCACAAGGTAAAGGCAGGTGATCGCATGCCTCGAGATGCATTCGAGCGCGAGCCTAGCGTTCCAGCGCCGCACGCAGACGAAAAGGCCGTCGACGAGCGCCATGGCGAGCAATGAGCGCACGCCCATCGTGTGATAGAGCGGCATCACGCCGAGCGTTCGTTCGCCACGCCTATAAAGGTTCTGCGCGACGTGTGCGAGCGCGCCCGCGCGTTCGTGTCGATGCCGGCGCGGCACGCCTTTGCCTTTGCCCGTCGTGCCCGACGTGTAAAGGATCAGCGAGATGTCCTCGGCGCTGGCGTGGGTCGCGCCGATTGCGTCGCCGTTGTACATTGGTGCGGCGACGAGCGTATCGAAGTTGGTGGTGCGGCCGTGCGCATCGTCGAGTCCGATGCGCGGCACTTGCTGCGCGGCGGCGCTCTGTGCGACGGAATCGGCGGTGACGGGTTCGAACACGATCGCCTTCGCCCCCGAGTCGGTCATGCAGTAGTCGAGTTCCTCGGGCTTCGCGCGCCAGTTGAGCGGCACGATCACGATGCCCGCGCACTGTGCGGCCCAGTGCAGCGTCGCCATTTCCCAGCGGTTTTGCAGCATGACGAGCAGCCGATCGCCGCGTACCAATCCGAGTTCGCGCAGGCCATTGGCGACGCTCGAGATCGTGCGATGCCACTGCGCGTAAGTCAGTTGCACGTCGCCATCGATAAGCGCGAGAGCATTCGGACTGCGCTCTACGCTTTGCAGGAACGTACGTCCGAGATCAAGCATGTTCGAGCTCCTTCGTGCTTGCGTGGGCCCGGCGGCGCGCCGCCACGTCGAGCACCGCGGCCACGATGGGCGTGTAGCCCGTGCAGCGGCAGATTTGACCCCAGAGCATCTCGCGCACTTGCTCTTCGGACGGATCGGGCACGCGCTGCAGATAATCCGCGCACGACATCAGAATGCCTGCCGTGCAGAAGCCGCATTGCAGCGCGTGATGCCGCTGGAACGCCTGCTGAAGGTCGCCAAGCGTCTGATCGGGCGCGAGGCCTTCGACGGTATCGATATGCCGCCCATCGGCCTGCACCGCGAGCATCAGGCACGAGCGCGCCGCGACGCCATCGACGAGCACGGTACATGCGCCGCATACGCCGTGCTCGCAGCCGACGTGCGTGCCTGTCGCGCCAAGTTTGTGCCGGATAAAGTCCGACAGCAGTTCGCGCGGCTCGCAATAGCCGCTTCGTTCGCGTCCGTTCAGCGTTAGCGCGATGCGCCGCGCTTCGCCGTGACGCACGATGGTGTCTGACATCTTGCTCACTTTGCCTCCTCGATCACGCGCCATCCAAGTTGCCGGACCAGATTCCGGCGATATTTCGCGCTGATGTGCGCGTCGTCCTGCGCGTTCAGTTTCCAGCTCAAATCGTTCAGTGCGCCGCGCAGGTCGTCGCCTGCGAGACGCGGCCAGCTTTCGACCACGGGCCTGTCGGCGACGCCGCCCACCGCGATGCGAATCGCATCGTCCGATACGACCGCCGCGCACGCGACGATCGCGAAATCGCCATGTC
>JBQCDS010000185.1:0-3143 GCA_051961035.1 Trinickia sp.
TGCAGCGGCTAGGCCCACACCGCCCGCATAGGCATCGCCCGACACGCGCGCGATCACCGGTTTTGATGCGCGGTAGATGGCCGAGAGCATGTCGGCGAGGCGCCGCGCGTCGACGCGATTCTCCTCGTCGGAGAATGTCGCCATCTTCTTCATCCAGTTCAAGTCCGCCCCCGCGCAAAACGCCGGGCCGTTGGCGGCGAGCACGATCGCGCGCACGTCCTCGCGCGCGTCGAGCTGGCGAAAGACGTCGGTCAGCTCGGCGATCGTCGTCTCGTTGAACGCGTTGCGCACCTCGGGGCGATTGAGCGTGACCGTCGCCACATGTCCGGCGAACGTGAGTTCAAGCATGCTGTATTGCATTGACATTGATCGATCCTCTCTATCGGAAGGACGACGCATTACATTCTGAACACGCCGAAGCGCGTATCTTCGATCGGCGCGTTCATCGCAGCCGACAGCCCGAGCCCCAGAACATCGCGCGTTTGCGCCGGATCGATCACGCCGTCGTCCCACAGCCGCGCGCTCGCATAGTACGGATGCCCTTGGTGCTCGTATTGGTCGCGAATCGGCTTCTTGAACGCTTCTTCCTCATCCGCGCTCCAGGTGCCACCCTTCGCTTCGATCCCATCGCGCTTGACCGTCGCAAGCACCGATGCGGCCTGCTCGCCGCCCATCACTGAAATGCGCGCATTCGGCCACATCCACAGAAAACGCGGCGAGTAGGCACGGCCGCACATGCCGTAGTTGCCGGCACCGAACGAACCGCCGATGATCACCGTAAACTTCGGCACCTTCGCCGTGGCGACGGCCGTGACCATCTTCGCGCCGTTGCGGGCGATGCCTTCGTTCTCGTACTTGCGGCCCACCATGAAGCCCGTGATGTTCTGCAGAAAGACGAGCGGGATTTTGCGCTGACAGCACAACTCGATGAAGTGCGCGCCTTTCACCGCCGATTCGGAGAACAAGATGCCGTTGTTCGCGATGATGCCGACGGGATGCCCCCAAATATGCGCGAAGCCCGTCACGAGCGTCGTGCCGAAGCGTGCCTTGAACTCGTCGAACTCGGAATCGTCGACGATTCGCGCAATGACTTCACGCACATCGAACGGCTTGCGCGTATCGACGGGAATCACGCCGTACACGCTTTGCGCGTCATAGCGCGGCGGCCTGACCTCGCGCATGGCAACCGGCGGCTGCTTCGTGCGGTTCAGCTTGCCGACGATGCCGCGCGCCAACGCGAGCGCGTGCGGATCGTTTTGCGCCAGATGGTCGGCCACCCCCGACAGCCGCGTATGAACGTCCCCACCGCCCAAGTCTTCCGCGCTCACTTCCTCGCCCGTCGCGGCCTTGACAAGCGGCGGCCCGCCCAAAAAGATCGTGCCTTGATTCTTGACGATGATCGACTCGTCGCTCATGGCGGGAACGTAGGCGCCGCCGGCCGTGCAAGAGCCCATGACGACGGCGATCTGCGCGATGCCCGCGGCCGATAAATTCGCTTGATTGAAGAAGATTCGGCCGAAGTGGTCACGATCGGGGAACACGTCGTCTTGATTGGGCAGATTGGCACCGCCCGAATCGACCAGGTACACGCAAGGCAGCCGGTTCTCCGCCGCGATCTCTTGCGCGCGCACATGCTTCTTGACCGTCATCGGGTAGTAAGTACCGCCCTTGACCGTCGCGTCATTACAGACGATCACGCATTCTTGTCCCGCGATGCGGCCGATGCCGGTAATGATGCCGGCACCCGGCGCGGCGTCGTGATACATGCCGAATGCGGCGAGTTGAGAGAACTCGAGGAACGGCGTGCCCGGGTCGAGCAATTGCGCGATGCGCTCGCGCGGCAGCAGCTTGCCGCGCGAAACGTGCTTGTCGCGCGCGGCTTGGCCGCCGCCGAGCGCGAGACGGGCCACCTTCGCGCGCAGATCGGCGACGACCGCTTCGAGCGCGGCGGCGTTCGCTCGAAACTCGTCCGAGCGCGGGTTCAACTTGCTTTCGATGATCGGCATAGGGCTCGATGCTCCGTCTCGCGGCATTCGCCGGATTGCGACTCGCTTTTCCTAGGTTCGCCTAGGTTCCTGTTGGTGCGTATAAAGGCAGCTTCGCATTAAATCGTTTCGGCGAACAGTTCGCGTCCGATCAGCATGCGGCGCACTTCGCTCGTGCCCGCGCCGATTTCGTAGAGCTTCGCGTCGCGCCACAAGCGGCCCACCGGATACTCGTTGATGTAGCCGTTGCCGCCGAGGATCTGGATCGCTTCGCCGGCCATCCACGTCGCTTTTTCGGCGGTGTACAGTATGACGCCCGCGCAGTCCTTGCGCACTTGCCGCACGTGCTCCTTGCCGATCGTATCGAGTTGGCGGCCGACCGCATACAAGTAAGCGCGGCACGCTTGCAGCGTCGTGTACATATCGGCCACCTTGCCTTGAATCAGCTGGAATTCGCCGATGGCTTGGCCGAATTGCTTGCGATCGTGGATATAGGGCACGACGGCGTCCATGCAGGCGAGCATGATGCCGGTCGGCCCGCCGGCCAACACGGCGCGTTCATAATCGAGGCCGCTCATCAACACCTTCACGCCGCCGTGAAGCGTGCCGAGGATGTTTTCCTCAGGCACTTCGACATCTTCGAAGACGAGCTCGCCCGTATGCGAGCCGCGCATGCCGAGCTTGTCCAGCTTTTGCGCGACGGAGAACCCTTTCATCCCCTTTTCGACGATGAACGCCGTGATGCCTCGCGGGCCCGCCTCGATGTCCGTCTTCGCGTAGACGACGAGCGTGTCGCAATCCGGGCCGTTCGTGATCCACATCTTCGTGCCGTTCAGCACGTAGTGGCTGCCGCGCTTATCGGCGCGCAGTTTCATGCTGACGACATCCGAACCGGCGTTCGGCTCGCTCATCGCCAACGCGCCCACTTGCTCGCCTGACACGAGTTTCGGCAGGTACTTCGCCTTCTGTTCGGCCGTGCCGTTGCGATGAATCTGATTCACGCACAGATTGGAGTGCGCGCCGTACGACAAACCGACCGACGCAGAGGCCCGCGAGATTTCCTCCATCGCCACCATGTGCGCCGTATAGCCCATGTTCGAGCCGCCGTATTCCTCGGAGACGGTCATCCCGAGCACGCCGAGTTCGCCGAACTTGCGC
>JBQCDS010000186.1:0-2192 GCA_051961035.1 Trinickia sp.
TTATCGGCAAGATGGGCCTGCTTGGTATTGGCGTCGTCATTTTTTGCAGCGGGGACAATCTCGGTACCTTGCTTGGCGATGACGCTGCCTGCCGGACACGGATTCTTCGTGCCTATCGAGGCAGCCCGGAACGAGTCGTCTTGGCACATCAGATTGAACGCGATATCCATGCGGCCCATCCGTCCGGCCACTGCTGCATTGAGACGCCGATTGCAATCGTAATCCTTGATGGTGGCCGCCGCCGTCACACCCACGCCCACCAATGAGAGCCCTCCCGAGACAGAGCCCCAGCACGTTTCGGTGATCGAGGCAGTCAGAGCCGCCGCTTGAATGGGCGGAGCGCTTTTCACCGTGTAGCCGCCGTGGTAGGTCACATCATCGCTCGTGGCGCCGCCGCTACCGCCCACGCCCACTTGAACAGTGACGGCTTGCTCGGCATTGGAGTTCGTGCCAGTGGTAATCGATCCAGTCGGTTGGCCAGCCGTTTGTTGTGCGAAGGCGGCTGAGGTGAGCGCAAGAGCCGCAAAGAAAGCCACGATTCGTTTCATTTCGTTTATCCCGTTTCTTGACTAGCGGTCGAAAAGAGGCAGCCGAAGCCGCCTCTTTAAGCCCTACTGGCTGAACACGAGGCTCGCTTAGAACTTGCCGAACGTGCCGAACCCGCCGACACCAAGCGAAGCTGCGCCGTTGATGGAGCCGAAGGCCGTGCCGCCGAGCCCGGCTTCGCCCGCTAAGCCGGTGTTCGTTGCGTTGGCCTCACCCGAGGCATCCGAGTTGAAGCTCGCGTGGACCGGCCCGGTCGAGGCGAAATTCTCCGAACCGAAGTTCTCGGAACCCGTGCTCGCTTGGATCGTCAAGCCCGTCGCGCCAGATTGGCCGAAGCTGCCGGTCGAGGTTGCGCTAGTCGTCGGGTTGCCCGTCGAGGTCGTGTTCGTGACGCCCGAGGTCGTGGAGAGCTGCGAGCCGAACGTGAGCGATTGCGTCGCGAAGCTTTGGTTGCCGCTCGTATACGTGCCGTTGATGGAATTCGGACATGGGCCATTGAGCGATGTGCCGAACGAGCCATTGACCGCCGAGCTGCTGCTCGAGTTGAAGCCCATGCCACCGGCTGCGCCCGCGACGCTACCGCCAATGCCCGCACCGATGCCACCGGCAATCGAGCCTTGGCCAGCCAAGGTGGTGGTGTTGCTGCCCCCGTTGTTGCTCCAGCCTTGATCGGCCGAAGCAACGCCTGCCACCGCGAACACAGCTGCTGCCACGATGGTACGTGCGATGATCTTCTTCATTTTCGGGTCTTCCTTTTTGGGGTGGGAAAAAGGGGCTGTGCTATTCAAAGTCAGAGTTGCACCGACTTCCTCTGACAGCACCGCGCGACACACATGCCAGTTCTAAAGCCGTTACGAATGTCGCTCGGCGCCTAAATTGATGGATTAAACCCGCCGATCTTGCGGTTGATGCGCGCACGCTTTAACCAGCGCCATAAGCCGTCTGACGATCATCCAGTGAAAGAACAGATTAAATGGCAGCTATTAAATTTGGATCTCTACGGTCGCGACCGCACGCAATCAACATCGACCGGAAATAGACGACGGCCGCAATATAAGAAGAAATCCCATGGCAGCCTCATAGAACATTGACAGCAACGCGGTGCCGGACCGTCTATCGTTCCGTGCAGCTTAGGATCGTCTATCGCTCGGGCAAGGTCACCGCGAAGGCATCGGCCCAGCGGTCATCATTCCGCGCTTCGGTCATCGTCGTTCTTGCCGTGGGCAGTCTGCCGGACATGCCGCGTTCTATCTTTTGGATGACTTTCGCCACCGAGAATTATCGATGGCTACGAACGCATTGATGGTTGACGTTGTCATTGTGGTCTCCGTTTATGTTTTTTAAAATCCTACTCGCGCATATTTCTGCAAATTATGAATTAAAAGCCACCTTTTCGATGGTGCGCGCCATTTATTTGGCTGATGATAAGACGTAATTCCGAGCTCTTGGTCAGCATCTTGGACGCTGGGCGAAGGATCGCTGTGCGCCTAATCAGAGCAACAGGCCCGATATGCATGTTGCCCTAAGAAAAAGAAAGGGAGAGGAGAAGTCCTCCCCATCGATGAAGGGGGTCTTACTGACGCGTATCGGCGACCCGATACTGCGTCATCCCCGTTTTCGGATCGACGCGTTCGTTCAGGCTGGCG
>JBQCDS010000187.1:0-3418 GCA_051961035.1 Trinickia sp.
GTGCACTACCGTTTCAAGGCCGATCTGGAAGGCATCAGCTTCGCCGCCCAAGAGCCGCCGCCCGGTCTTTCCCCGGCGGGCCACCCGCGCGCGGGCTTGCCAGGATTCGAAAATCTCTGGGGCAGCATCGATGCCGACGAGCGGCAGGGCTCGCTCACGCTCGATACCGTCAACGCGCGGGTCACGATTCCCGGTGAGTTCGACGATCCGCGGCTGAAATTCGACCGGCTGCGCATGCGCGGGAATTGGACCGTCAGCGCCGCGCGCGCGCCGGGCGACGCGCATAAGGCATTTACGGTCACAGTACCCGAACTCAGTGTCGAAAACGCCGATACGGCGGGCTCGCTGCAAGGGAGCTATACGAATCCAGGCCACGGTCGCGGCGCGCTCGACTTGAAAGCGACGATTGCGCGCGCCAAGGTGCCGATGATCCCGCGTTATCTGCCGACGAGCATCGGCGAGCATCTGCGCCACTATCTGGGCCACGGCCTGCGCGATGGCATCGCGCGCAACGCGACGATCGAAATCCATGGCGGTCTCGACAAGTTCCCCTATTCACGCGAACCGAAGGCCGGCGTCTTCCGCATCGTCGCTCCCTTCACGGGCGGCAAGTTCGACCCTTCTCCGTTCCCGTTGAAAACGCTCAAGAACGGTACGCCGGACGTCTGGCCGGCGCTCGAAGGCATCGACGGCGTCTTCACGCTGAAGGAAAACGATCTGCGCTTCGATATCGCCCGCGCGCATTACCAGCGTGTCGCGCTCGCCCGCGTGACGGGGCATATCGACGACCTAGGCAACCACGGCTCGGATCTTGTCATCGACGGCCAGGCGCAAGGCCCGCTCGCCGATCTGCTCGACTACGTGAACCACAGCGCCCTTGGGGGAATGATGGCGCATGCCGGGGAGAAAGTGCGTGCGACCGGGCCCGCCTCGCTGGCGCTGACATTGACGGTACCGCGCACTCACGAGCCGAAAGTGGAAGTCGCGGGCACCGTCACGCTGGCGGGCAACACGCTATCCGCGCCTCAACTGCCGGCGCTCGAAGCGCTGAGCGGCCAAGTTCATTTCACGAAACGCTCGCTCGAGCTCGAACGTGTGGCAGGGCGTTGGCTCGGCGGCGATGTGCGTGCCAACGGCGCGCTGCGCGAAAGCGGCAGCTACGCGTTCGACGTGACGGGCCGCATCGCTGCCGACAGTGCGCGTCGATTGGAGCTCGAGGGCCCCGCCGCCAACCTGCTCGATCATGTGTCCGGCGCCGCGCCCTATTCGATCAGCGTGCGCGGCAAGAAGGGAACGCTGCCGACCGTATCCGCCACCTCGGACTTGAGCGGCCTCGCCTTGGACTTGCCCGCCCCATTCGACAAACCGGTCGGCACGGCCATGCCGTTCTCGTTCGAACTGCGCCCGCTCGGTGCCGAAGACACCGACGCCGGTGCGAGCATTGGCACCCGCGCGCGCGCCGAATTGCGCCTTGGGCCCGTTCAAGCAGCGTATGTGGTCGAAGGCCGGAAGCGAGCGGCGGGCCAATCGGGTTTGACCGTCCTGAGCGGAGCGATCGGCTTGAACGAACCCGCGCAGCTTCCGTCGCAGGGCGTGACCGCAGCGCTCACCGCCGACACCTTGGATGCCGACGCTTGGCGCACGTTTGTCGACGACCTGCGCGCGCGGCGGACGCAAGCCGCACAATCTGCGACGCAAGGCACGCACGACGCGCAAGGGCCATCCCGCCCGCAGCCGGCGTCGAATCCGCCGTCGCGAGCGGCGCAGTTCCTGCCGACCCGCATCGCCGCCCGCATCAAAACGCTCAAGCTCATGAACCGCCAGTGGTCGAACGTCGCGATCGACGCCACCCACACGGCGCCGGACTGGCAGGCCGATCTCGTCTCGGACGAAGTAGCCGGCAACGTCTCATGGCAGCCCGGCGCGGCCGATACGCCCGGGGGCCGGCTGCACGCACGGTTCACCAAGGCGTCGATACCGGTGACCGTCGGGCATGATCTGCTCGGGCAGATGACGCCGAGCTCGAACGCACCGATACCGGCGATCGACCTCGTTATCGACGATTTGACCATGCGCGGTCACGACATCGGCCGCTTGGCCGTGAACGCGCGTAACTTCCAAGAAGACGGCGTCCCCGTCTGGCAGGTCGATAAGCTCGACATCTCGAACCCGGCCGCGCACCTCGTCGCCACGGCCAATTGGCGCACATCGCGACGCCTAGGCAGCGCAGCGGATACCGATACGCCGCGTCGCACCGTCGTCGATTTCAAGCTGGACGTCGAGGATGCCGGCGCGCTGCTCGACCGTTTCGGTCTGCCGCGCACGGTCAAACGCGGATCGGGCACGCTCACGGGCAAGGCCGTCTGGCGCGGGGGGCCGACGTCGATCGACTACCCGACGCTCGACGGCCACCTGACGATGGACCTGCACCACGGCCAAATCCTGAAGGTCGATCCGGCCGTTGCGCAACTGCTCGGCGTCCTGAGCCTGCAAAGCATCACGCGAGTGCTCGCATTGAATTTTCGCGATGTGATCGGCGTGGACGGGCTGCCGTTCCAGAGCGCGACGGGCACCGCACGCGTGCGCAACGGCATCGTGCGCACCGACGATTTCCGCGTCGTCACAGCCCCGATGCGCGCCGATTTGTCGGGCACCGTCGATCTGGCGCAAGAGACACAAAATTTGCGCATCGTCATCACGCCGACCATCTCCGCGGGCTCGGCCGTGATCGCCGCAACCGTCGTCAATCCGCTGTTCGGCCTGGGCGCGCTCGTCGCGAACGTCGCCCTGTCGCAATCGATCGCGCGCGCCTTCGCCCACGACTACGCGGTCACGGGATCGTGGTCGCATCCGCTTGTCGAGCGGGTCGGGGCCGATCGGGGTAAGATGGCTGCTCCGGCCGAGGCGACGGGCCGTTAGCGCCCCGGGCTGGGCCACGCGCCCAGTCTGGCACACGCCACCGCGCCTCGGCAGCACCCACACCGAATCCATGAGCGATCGATCTGCCCATACGCCCGTGTTTCGCGTCGCCGCGCTCCAAATGGTCAGCACCCCCGAGCGCGAGCGCAATCTCGCCGATGCCGAGCGGCTCATCGCGCAGGCAGCGGCCGAGGGCGCCCAATTGGTGCTGCTGCCCGAGTACTTCTGCTTCATGGGCTACACGGATGCCGACAAACTCACCGTGCGCGAACCGTACGGGGACGGTCCGATCCAACGCTTTTTGGCGGACAGCGCGCGTCGCCACGGCGTCTGGCTGATCGGGGGCACGCTGCCGCTCGCCGTGACCGATCCGGCGGACTCGGCACGGGTGCTGAACACAACGCTCGTATTCGATCCGAGCGGCAACGAGGCCGCTCGCTACGACAAGATTCACCTGTTCAATTTCGAGAAAGGCGCCGAATCGTTCGACGAAGCACGC
>JBQCDS010000188.1:0-7896 GCA_051961035.1 Trinickia sp.
GATGGTCGTCGGCAATATCGAGTTGACGTTCCCGCTGCCGGGTACGGGTTACGACCGCACCTTGCGTGTGTTCACATTCTTGGACGGCGGTAACGTTTGGGGTACGGAAGGCTCCAGCGTCGGTGCCAACGGCCTGCGTTACGGCTATGGTGTGGGTCTCGCCTGGATTTCGCCGATCGGCCCGCTCAAGCTGAGTTTGGGCTTCCCGGTCACGAAGCATCAGGGCGACCAATACCAGAAGTTCCAATTCCAGATCGGGACGGCGTTCTAACGGCGCCCATACCCCGTCCAGCATCGAGAGGAAGATTTTGCAAACCGGTACGTTTATCAGACGCGTGATGGGAATGGTGGCGCTGGCGGGAATGCTCGCCTGTGCGACCGGCGTCGCGCAGGCGCAAGAGGCGCGCATCGCGGCGGTCAACTCCGATCGCATCTTGCGGGAATCGTCCGCCGCTAAAGCTGCACAGGTCAAGCTCGAGGCGGAGTTCGCGAAGCGCGATAAAGAACTGCAATACATGGCGAGCCGGCTGAAGGCCATGTCCGATCAGCTCGACAAGACCGGCGCATCGATGTCGCCGACGGACCGCATGAACAAGCAGCGGGACTTGTCGAGCCTCGACAGCGACTTTCAACGCAAGCAGCGCGAATTCCGCGAGGATTTGAACCAGCGTCGCAACGAAGAGCTGGCGGCCGTGCTCGACAGGGCGAACAAGGTCATTAAGCAAATCGCCGAGCAGCAGCACTACGATTTGATCGTGCAAGAAGCGGTTTATGTCAGCCCGCGTATCGACATTACCGATCAGGTGCTCAAGGCGCTGGCCGCCTCGAGCCCGAGCGCCACGAATTGAACGACGGAGTAGTACGCGAATGGCATTGACGCTCGAGCAAATCGCGCAACGCTTCGGCGGCGAAATCGTCGGCGACGCGGCCTTGGAAGTCGCTGGCTTGGCGCCGCTCGATCAGGCGCAAGCTCATCAATTGGCGTTTCTTGCCAATCCGAAATATTTGTCGCAGGTCGACGCGTCGCGAGCCGGTGCCGTGCTGATCGCCCCGGGCGATCTGGACAAGCTTGCTTCGCGGGAGGGGCGCAGTTTCATCGTGACGCCGAATCCGTACGCGTATTTCGCGCGCGTGGCCCAGTGGTTCATCGACTTGGCGGCCCCGAAAGCCGCAGCGGGCGTGCATTCGAGCGCCGTCATCGATCCGAGCGCGCGGGTGGCGCCTGACGCCGTGATCGGGCCGCATGTCGTCATCGAAGCGGGCGCCGTCATCGGCGCGCGCGTGCGGATCGACGCGAACGTGACCATCGGATGCGGCGCGCAGATTGGCGAAGGCTCTCATCTCTACCCGAACGTCGCCGTGTATCACGGCTGCAAGATCGGCCCGCGCGCCATCGTGCACGCCGGAGCGGTGATCGGTTCGGACGGCTTCGGCTTCGCACCCGATTTCGTGGGTGAGGGCGAGGCACGCACGGGCAGTTGGGTGAAGATCCCGCAAGTCGGCGCGGTCACGATCGGTGCGGACGTCGAAATCGGCGCCAACACCACCATCGATCGCGGCGCGATGGCCGATACGATCATCGAAGAGTGCGTGAAGATCGACAATCAAGTGCAGATCGGGCACAACTGCAAGATCGGCGCTTACACCGTGATCGCCGGTTGCGCAGGGGTGGCGGGCAGCACGACGATCGGCCGCCATTGCATGATCGGCGGGGCGGTCGGTATTGCCGGGCACGTGACGCTCGCCGATTTCGTGATCGTGACGGCGAAGTCGGGCGTATCGAAATCGCTGCCCAAGCCGGGCTTGTACACGAGCGCGTTCCCCGCCGTCCCCCATGCCGAATGGAACAGAAGCGCGGCCCTCATGCGCAATCTCGACAAGATGCGCGAGCGCATCAAAGCACTCGAATCCGCGCTGGCCGAGCGAGGTGGTAACGTTTGAGGCCTGAGCGCCGGCGTGCCGCGAGGCAGTGAACGCACCGCCTCGCCGCAATGAGCATCCGCAGTCAATCACCCGCGCGAGAGCATCGCGTGGAGCAGACACACCATGAGCACTGAAAAAATCAATCTCGACATCCATAAGATTCTTACGCTGCTGCCGCATCGCTATCCGATCCTGCTCGTGGACCGGGTGCTCGAACTCGAGCCGCACAAGAGCATCAAGGCGTTGAAGAACGTGTCGATCAACGAGCCCTACTTCATGGGGCACTTCCCGCAGCGGCCGGTGATGCCTGGCGTGCTGATTCTCGAAGCGCTCGCGCAAACGGCTGCACTGCTGACCTTCGCCGAGGAGCCGCACGATGCCGAGTCGACGCTGTACTACTTCGTCGGGATCGACGGGGCGCGCTTCAAGCGCGTGGTGGAGCCGGGCGATCAGCTGATTTTAAACGTAACGTTCGAGCGCTATATGCGCGGCATTTGGAAGTTCAAGGCGCGTGCCGAAGTCGAGGGCGTGACCGCCGCCGAGGCCGAATTGATGTGCACGGTCAAGCACACGAACGAGTGAGAGAAGGGCGACTAAGCGCATGAGCAGCATTCACCCCACCGCGATCATCGAGCCGGGTGCGCAACTCGGTGAAAACGTCGAGATCGGGCCGTACGCGATCGTCGGCGCGAACGTCACGATCGGCGCACGCACGACTGTCGGTTCGCATAGCGTGATCGAAGGCCATACGACGATCGGCGCCGACAACCGGATCGGACATTACGCCTCCGTCGGCGGCCGTCCGCAGGACATGAAGTACCAGGGCGAGCCCACGCGGCTCGTGATCGGCGAGCGCAACACCATCCGCGAATTCACGACGATCCACACGGGTACCGTGCAAGACGGCGGGGTGACGACGCTCGGCGACGACAACTGGATCATGGCCTACGTCCACATCGGCCACGATTGCCATGTCGGCAACCACGTCATCTTGTCGAGCAACGCGCAGATGGCCGGGCACGTCATCATCGGCGATTGGGCGATCATCGGCGGGATGTCGGGCGTGCACCAGTTCGTGAAAATCGGCGAGCATTCGATGCTCGGCGGTGCGTCGGCACTCGTGCAAGACATTCCGCCGTTCGTCATCGCGGCCGGCAACAAGGCCGAGCCGCACGGCATCAACGTCGAAGGGCTGCGTCGGCGCGGTTTTTCGGCGGATGCGATTTCGGCATTGCGCAGCGCCTACCGGCTGCTGTACAAGAACGGCCTATCGCTGGAAGACGCGAAGGTCCAACTCAAGGATCTCGCATCGGCCGGCGGCGATGGCGACGATTATGTACGCAAGCTCATTGCGTTCATCGAAACGTCGCAACGCGGCATCATTCGCTAGGCAATGACGCAAACCAACGCGCTGCGTGTCGCCATGGTCGCCGGCGAGCCGTCGGGCGATTTGCTGGCGGCATCGCTGCTAGGCGGCCTGTCGCGCGCGCTGCCGGCGGATACGCTGTATTACGGCATCGGCGGCCCTCGCATGACCGCGCAGGGCTTCGAAGCGCACTGGCCCATGGAAAAGCTCGCCGTGCGCGGCTATGTCGAAGCGCTGCGCCATATCCCGGAAATCCTGCGCATCCGCAGCGATTTGAAGCGCCAATTGCTGGCCGAGCCGCCGCATGTGTTCATCGGCGTGGACGCGCCCGATTTCAATTTCGGGCTCGAGCAGGCGTTGCGCGGGGCCGGCATTCCGACGGTCCACTTCGTGTGTCCTTCGATTTGGGCCTGGCGCGGCGGCCGCATCAAGACGATCGCGAAAGCCGTCGATCACATGCTTTGCGTGTTTCCGTTCGAAACGGCGCTACTCGAAAAAGCCGGCGTATCGGCCTCGTACGTCGGCCACCCGCTCGCGGACGAAATCCCGCTCGAACCGGATGTAGCCGGCGCCCGGGCGGCGCTGGGGATGCCCGCATCGGGGCCGATCGTTGCCGTCCTGCCGGGCAGCCGGCGTTCGGAAATCGGCCTGATCGGCCCGACGTTTTTCGAAGCGATGGCGATCATGCAGCGACGCGAGCCGAGTCTCAGGTTCGTGATGCCCGCGGCCACGCCGGCGTTGCGCGAACTGCTCGCGCCGCTGGTTGCGGCGCATCCCGAGCTTGCGCTGACGCTCACCGACGGCGACGCGCAGCGCGCGATGACGGCGGCCGATGCCGTGCTCGTGAAAAGCGGCACGGTCACGCTCGAGGCCGCGCTGCTCAAGAAGCCGATGGTGATTTCCTACAAGGTGCCGTGGCTGACGGGCCAGATCATGCGGCGGCAAGGGTATTTGCCGTACGTCGGCTTGCCCAATATCTTGGCCGGGCGTTTCGTCGTGCCGGAATTGCTGCAGCACTTCGCGACGCCCGAGGCGTTGGCGGACGCCACGCTCGTGCAGTTGCACGACGACGCGAATCGGCGCACGCTGACCGACGTGTTCACGCAGATGCATCTGACGCTGCGCAAGAACACGGCCGAGTGCGCAGCCGCGGCGGTTGCGCGCGTCATCGATGCGAGGAAGCCGCGCCCATGAGCAGTTCGCCACCGCCGCGCGCGAAGCGGGCGTCGTCCAACGCTTCGGCGCAATGCGCACTCGATTTCAATTCGGCGCTCGATATCGTCTGTGGCGTTGACGAAGCGGGGCGCGGGCCGCTCGCCGGGCCCGTCGTGGCGGCGGCCGTGATTTTGGATCCGAAGCGCCGCATTCGCGGGCTCGACGATTCGAAGGTCCTCAGCGCCAAGAAGCGCGAGGCGCTCTATGACAAGATCGTCGAACGCTCGCTGAGCTATTGCGTGGCATCGGCGAGTGTCGAAGAGATCGACCGGCTCAATATCTTGCACGCGACGATGCTGGCCATGAAGCGTGCCGTCGAAGGGTTGGCGCTCATGCCCACGCTTGCGCGCATCGACGGCAATCGATGCCCGCAGCTGTCCGTGCGCAGCGAAGCGGTGGTTGGCGGCGACGCGCTGGTGCCGGCGATTTCCGCAGCATCGATCTTGGCCAAGGTCACGCGCGACCGCATGCTGCTCGAGCTGCATGCCCAGTTTCCGATGTATGGTTTCGACTCGCATGCGGGCTACGGCACGCCTCAGCATTTGGCGGCGTTGCGCGAGCATGGCCCGTGCGAGCATCATCGGCGCTCATTCGCGCCTGTGCGCGCGGCGTTCGAGCGAATCGGCGTGACGGTGACGTTGCCGTCGGGGGCCAGCCTGACCGCTGTCGAGATGGCCGACGACGCGTTCGGCGACGGCTCGTTGCTCGTTGACGGTTTGGGTTTGGAATCAGCCGGCGTGAGCGCCGATCGCTAACCCAGGCGCGTTCCGGGGCTATGGCGCCGAACACCGCCGAACACGTCTCACCTTGCCGGCCCTCGGGCCTCCATATTCCGGTTCAATTTCGTGAAAGCGATCACTTCACGCGACAACGCGCTCTATAAGCGCCTCAAAGCGCTGGCCGCTTCGACGCACCAGCAAAAGAAGGGCGGCCAAGCGTTGCTCGAGGGCTTCCATCTTGCCAGTGCGTACCTCGACATAGCGGGGCAGCCCGAAACGTGCGTCGTGACCGAGGGCGCACTACGGCATGACGAGGCACAGGCGATCGTCGCGGGCATCGACCCCGAGCGCGTTGTCGTGCTGCCCGATGCATTGTTCGGCCAGTTGTCGAACGTCGTGCATGGCGTCGGCATGCTGCTGGTCGTGCGCAAACTCGAGCCTGCGCTGCCGGAGCGCGTGCAGACGAGTTGCGTCGTACTCGATGGCGTTCAAGACGCGGGCAACGTGGGATCGATTCTGCGCAGTGCCGCGGCGGCGGGTGTGAAGCAAGTGTTCTGCGCTCCGGGCACCGCGTACGCGTGGTCGTCGAAGGTGCTTCGTTCCGGCATGGGCGCCCATTTCCTGCTCGATGTGCACGAGGATGTGCAAGCCGATACGCTGATCGAACGCCTAGCCGTGCCGGCGGCAATCACCGATTCGCACGGGCCGCAGGCGCTATACGACTGCGACCTCTCGGGGCCGATCGCTTGGGTATTCGGCAACGAAGGCGCGGGTGTATCGACGGCGTGGCGCGCCGCCGTGGCGCATCGCCTGACGATTCCCCAGCCGGGCGGAATGGAGTCGCTGAACGTGGCGGCGGCTGCCGCGATCTGTTTGTTCGAGCAGTGCCGTCAACAGCGCGGGCAGGGTTGAGTCGCACGTGCGCCGAGATGCCTCGGCTGCCTTGCCCGCCGGCATGCGGGCCGGCGCGCCGTCAATCGCCGTTGCCGCTGTCGTTCAGTAAGTTGGCCGATCGAGCTTGATTTCCTGCAGGATCGTCGTGGCGATCTCTTCGATCGATTTATGCGTCGACGACAGCCATTTGATCCCTTCACGCCGCATCAACGCTTCGGCTTCGTTGATTTCATAGCGGCAGTTTTCCGGTGCGGCGTATTTGCTGCCCGGGCGGCGCTCGTTGCGGATCTCGGATAACCGCTGCGGATCGATCGATAGCCCGAACAACTTTTCGCGATGGGAGATGAGGGGCGTGGGCAGCTTGCCGCGCTCGAAATCCTCGGGGATCAACGGATAGTTGGCCGCTTTCACGCCGTATTGCATGGCCAGATAGAGGCTTGTCGGCGTTTTGCCGCTGCGCGAGACACCCACGAGGATGACATCGGCATCGGCGAGATTGCGGTTCGACTGGCCGTCGTCGTGCGCGAGCGAGAAGTTGATCGCCTCGATGCGTGTCTTGTACTCGTCGGTGTCGGCATTCTGGTGTCCACGACCGATCGCGTGGGTCGACTTCATCTCGAGTTCTTGTTCGAGCGGCTCGACGAACTGCTGAAAGATGTCGAGCACCAGCGCGTTCGAATTCTTGACGATCGCGTTCGAGGCGCTGTCGACGAGCGTGGTGAAGACGATCGGGCGGCGCCCGTCGAGTTCGGCCGATTCGGCGATTTTCTCGATCGTGGCATAGGCCTTGTCGACGGAATCGACGAACGGCACGCGCACTAGACGAAACTTTTGATCGAACTGCGACAGGATCGAGTGCGCGAACGTTTCGGCGGTGATTCCCGTTCCGTCGGAGACAATAAATACGGTAGGCGGCATCGGCAAACGCTTTGAAAGCAGCGGAGAGGAAAGGCGATTGTCGCGCGTTTTCGCGGGCGTGAAGCGCCGGCGGTCGACATTTTGTCATCCCCTGTCGCATGAGCACGAGCAGGGCGATGGAAGCAGGTTAGAATAGCGGCAACCTGTTGGAGAAGCAATTGCAATCGGCGGCGCCCCTGCGATTGCTTCTCCAACAGGTTGCGCGTGCTGCGCGCCGGGCTCCAATGGCCCACGCGCACCAAGCCCACACGCGTGGCCGTGAATTTTTTTCACACTTAGGGGCTTGTATGACTAACGCAGCAAACATCACGAAGGATCAGGCGTATGTAATTCCGTTTGAACAGCTACGGATGACCGATGTGGAAATCGTGGGCGGCAAGAATGCGTCGCTCGGCGAGATGATCAGCCAACTGGCCGAAGCCGGTGTGCGCGTGCCCACGGGCTTCGCCACCACGGCGCTCGCGTTTCGCGATTTCCTCAAGCACAACAATTTGACCGAACGGATTGCCGCTCGGCTCGAGACGCTGGACGTCGACGACGTCAAGGCGCTTGCGGCCGCTGGCAAGGAAATTCGCGAATGGATCGTCGAAGCGCCGATGCAGCAGCGCCTCGAGGACGAAATTCGCGCGCAATTCGAAACGCTTCAAAAAGGCTCCCCCGAAGAGCTTTCGTTCGCCGTGCGTTCGTCCGCCACCGCGGAAGACTTGCCTGACGCTTCGTTCGCGGGCCAGCAGGAAAGCTACCTGAACGTCGTCGGCATCGAAGACGTGCTCGATCGCATGAAGCACGTGTTCGCGTCGCTCTACAACGACCGTGCCATCTCGTATCGCGTCCATAAAGGTTTCACGCATGCGGAAGTCG
>JBQCDS010000189.1:0-15767 GCA_051961035.1 Trinickia sp.
CAGGTCCGATCCTGATCTGCATGATCCTCGGCATGATGATTCTGCCGTTGCCGCCGTTCCTGCTCGATCTGCTGTTCACGTTCAACATCGCGCTGTCGGTGATGGTGCTGCTCGTCAGCATGTACACGCAAAAGCCGCTCGACTTCGCGGCGTTCCCGGCCGTGCTGCTGTTCTCGACGCTGCTGCGTCTGTCGCTGAACGTGGCCTCGACGCGGGTCGTGCTGCTCGAAGGCCATACGGGCCCGGGCGCGGCCGGCCAGGTGATCGAATCGTTCGGACACTTCCTTGTCGGCGGCAACTTCGCCGTGGGTATCGTCGTGTTCGTGATTCTGATGGTCATCAACTTCATGGTGATCACGAAAGGTGCGGGCCGGATCGCCGAAGTGGCCGCGCGCTTCACGCTCGACGCGATGCCCGGCAAGCAGATGGCGATCGACGCCGATCTGAACGCGGGCCTCATCAACGAAGAGGGTGCGCGCAAGCGCCGCCAATCCGTGGCGCAGGAAGCCGAGTTCTACGGCGCGATGGACGGTGCGTCGAAGTTCGTGCGCGGCGATGCGATCGCGGGCCTCATCATCATGGTCGTCAACGTGCTCGGCGGCCTTATCGTCGGTGTCGCGCAGCACGGACTGGATCTCGCCACGGCCGGCAAGACGTATACGCTGCTGACGATCGGTGACGGCCTCGTCGCGCAGATCCCCTCGCTCGTCATTTCGACGGCGGCCGGCGTGATCGTCTCGCGCGTGGCAACCGATGAAGACATCGGCACGCAACTCACGGGGCAACTCTTCACGAACCCGCGCGTGCTGCTGATCACGGGCACGATCATCGTCATGCTCGGCTTGATTCCGAACATGCCGCACTTCGCGTTCTTGGTGCTCGGCGGCGGCGCGATCCAGCTCGGCCGTACGATGAAAAAGCGCGCCGAAGCCGCCAAGAACGGAGCCTCGCTCGTCGATGTGGCACCGGCTGCCACGGCCCCCGTGGAAAACGCCGAAGCGAGCTGGGACGACGTGACGCTCATCGACACGCTCGGCCTCGAAGTGGGCTACCGCCTGATTCCGCTCGTCGACAAAAACACCGACGGCGAACTGCTCAAGCGCATCAAGAGCATCCGCAAGAAATTCGCGCAGGAAATCGGCTTCTTGCCGCCGGTCATTCACATCCGCGACAACCTGGAGCTGCGTCCGAACGGTTACCGCATCGCGCTCAAGGGCGTGGAAGTGGGCGTGGGCGAGGCGTATCCGGGCCAGTGGCTCGCGATCAACCCGGGGCAGGTCACGGCCGCGCTGCCGGGCCAGCCGACGCAAGATCCGGCCTTCGGCTTGCCGGCGATCTGGATCGACACGAACATGCGCGAGCAAGCTCAGGTGTACGGATACACCGTCGTCGATGCGAGCACGGTAGTCGCCACGCACCTGAACCATCTCGTCGTGCAGCACGCCGCCGAGTTGCTCGGCCGCCAAGAAGTGCAAGCGCTCATTACGCGCACCGGCAAGGATGCGCCGACGCTCGTCGAAGACCTCGTGCCGAAGACGCTCTCGCTCACGACGCTGCAAAAGGTGCTGCAAAACCTGCTCGAGGAAGGCGTGCCGATTCGCGACATGCGCACGATCCTCGAAGCGCTCTCGGAACACGCGCCCAAGCTCGCCGACGCCTACGATCTGACCGCCTGCGTGCGTCTGTCCCTGGGCCGCGCGATTACCCAGCAGTGGTATCCGGGCGCGAACGAGATGCAGGTCATGGGACTCGATTCGAACCTCGAGCGCGTGCTCTCGCAAGCGCTTTCCACGGGCGCGAACCCCGGCCTCGAGCCCGGGCTCGCCCACACGCTTCTGACGGCGACGCAAAAGGCGATCAACCGTCAACAAAATGCCGGGCTGCCTCCGGTGCTGCTCGTGCAGCATGCGCTTCGCGCCATGCTTGCTCGATTCCTGCGCCGCAGCCTGCCTCAGTTGAAAGTGCTCTCGTATGCTGAAGTGCCCGAGACCCGCACGATCAAAGTCGTTAACCTCATCGGGGGTCAAGCTTGAACATTCGTAAATTCATCGGCGCAACGAGCCGCGACGCGCTGCGTCTCGTGCGCGAGGCTCTCGGTGCGGACGCAGTCGTGTTGTCGAACCGGACCAATGACGACGGCAGCGTGGAAATCGTCGCGCTCGCCGATACCGACTTCGCGCAGATCGCTCCCGATGCGGGCGACGCCGCTTCGCTCGGCGCACAGCACGGTTTGCCCGCGCCGGCCGCCAATCCTTATGCGGCCAGTGCGACCGGCACGCAGCCGGCCAGCGCATACGCGAGCCCGGCGCCCGGCGTGATGCCGTCCAACCCGTACGCGAACGGCATGCCGGACGTGTTCTCGGCGGTGTTCGGCGCAAGCCCCGAAGTGGGCGCCACGGCGTCCGACGAAGGCCGTCCGTCCATGACCGATGCCGCGTCGATCGCGGCGCCGCGTATGCACGAACGGACCCCGTTCGCCGCGCGCACGCCTGCATCGAGCAAGAGCGCAAGCCCGGCCCCGGCGGCGTCCGCGAGTTCCGCCGGCAACGCCGGCGAGACCGATGCGGCGCAGACGATGGCCGAATCGAATCCCTGGCTGATCGACCACGCCCGCCGCATCGCCGCGCAAAGCGAGCGCGCCGCCCATTCGGCGCATAGCGCCCGCGCCCACGCGGTGACGCCCGCCGCGGCGGCTGCCAAGGGGCTCGGCACCGTGGGCCGCGTCCTGCCGCCCGACGAGCTCGACTCGGCTCAACTGCCCGACTGGGCGCATGAAGCCGCGCGTGTCGCGGCGCGCCGTGCGGGGCCGGCACGCGTGAAGCCGGCGTTCGAAGGCTTGCCCGAGCAAGATACCGAAGCGATGGCCGAGGCGGTGCGCGCACGCGTGGAAGAGATCGTCAACCAGAAGGTGATGAGCGAGCTGTCGGCCATGCGCGGCATGATGGAAGAGCAGTTCGCCAGCCTCAGCTGGGGCGAGCGCCAACGGCGCAGCCCCGTGAACGGCGAAGTGACGAAAGCGCTCTTCTCGGCAGGTTTTTCCGCGCAGCTCGTGCGGATGGTCGTCGAGCACATGCCCGAGGTCGATCGCTTCGATGCAGGGATGGAGTGGGTCAACCAAGTGCTCGCGTCCAATCTGCCCGTGCTCGAAAACGAAGACTTGCTGATGGAGCGTGGCGGCGTGTTCGCGCTGATGGGACCGACCGGCGTCGGCAAGACGACGACGACGGCCAAGCTCGCCGCACGCTGCGTGATGCGTTTCGGCGCGAGCAAGGTGGCGCTCTTGACGACCGACAGCTACCGGATCGGCGGCCACGAGCAACTGCGTATCTTCGGCAAGATTCTCGGCGTGTCGGTGCATGCGGTGAAAGATGCGGCCGATCTGCAACTCGCGCTGACCGAGCTGCGCAACAAGCACATCGTGCTCATCGACACGATCGGCATGAGTCAGCGCGACCGCACCGTGTCCGACCAGATCGCCATGCTTTGCGGCGCCGGCCTGCCCGTGCAGCGGCTCTTGCTGCTCAATGCGACGAGCCACGGCGACACGCTCAACGAAGTCGTGCAGGCCTACCGCAGCGCGCCGGGCCAGCCCGAGTTGGCCGGTTGCATCCTGACGAAGCTGGACGAAGCGACGAATCTGGGCAGCGTGCTCGATACGGTGATCCGCTACAAGCTGCCCGTGCACTACGTGTCGACGGGGCAGAAAGTGCCGGAGAACCTGTACGTCGCGACGAAGAAGTTCTTGATCAAGAGCGCGTTCTGCATTCCGCGCGATGGTTCGCCGTTCGTGCCGCACGACGACGAGATTCCCGCCTTGCTCTCGGCGCTGTCGAGCCGGTCGAGCGCCGAACAGCATGAGGTTCGCTTTGGCTAAACAAGTCACCGATCAGGCAGAAGGGCTGCGGCGGCTGCTCGCGAAGAGCGGTTCGCGCGTCGTGGCGATCACGGGTGGCCCAGTGGGTGTCGGCTGCACGTCGACAGTGGTGAATTTGGCGGCGGCACTGGCCGCGCTCGGCAAGGATGTGCTCGTGATCGACGAGCGCCTCGGTGCGAACTCCGTCTCGGCGATGCTTGGCGGCGTGCCCGGTGCCGGCGCGCTGCGCGCGCTGATGAACGGTGAAACCTCACTCGATCAGGCGTGCGCGCGTCATGAGCTCGGATTTTCCGTGCTGGCCGCGTCGCGCGAGAACTGCGCCGGATACACCGCTTCGCAACTGGCTTTGCTGCTCTCCGGCCCGTTCGATGTCGTGCTCGTCGATGCGCGGCTCGACCGTCAGGGCACGCTGTCTTCGCTCGCGGTGCAGGCGCACGACGTCATGATCGTCACGCGCGTGGCGGCCAACGCGATCACGGAGGCATACGCCTGCATGAAGCGCTTGCACTTCGAGCATGCGATCGCGCAGTTCCGCGTGCTCGTCAATCACGTGTCGAGCCGGACCGATGCGCATACGGCGTTCGAAAACCTCGCCGAAGTAGCCGCGCGCTATCTGACCGTGTCGATCGAGGACGCTGGTTGCGTGGCGGCCGATCCGCTGATGGAACGGTCGTTGGAATTGGGGCGGTGCGTCGTCGACGCGTTCCCGTCGGCGCAGTCGGCGCGGGACTTTCGGCACGTCGCCGCTGAAATGCTGTATTGGCCGATGCGCCCGGCGATGTCTTCGCCGCGGCCTGATGCCACGGTTCGCACGGCCATGCCGGCGTCGGCGCATGCCGACTCGGGCAAATCCGTGCGCGAACATGCTTTGAACAGTTAGGGACAAGGAGAAGGTGCCCTCGATGTACAACGCTCAAGGGAAAATGTCCCAGACGGATGTGTTGACGCAATACGCGCCGCTCGTGCGCAGGCTTGGTTTGCAGCTTGTGGCGAAGATGCCGGCGAGCGTCGATCTCGACGACCTGATTCAGGCCGGCATGATCGGCTTACTCGACGCGGCGAGCCGCTACAAGGAAGACCAGGGCGCGCAGTTCGAAACCTACGCGAGCCAGCGTATTCGCGGCGCGATGCTCGACGAGTTGCGCAACAACGACTGGTTGCCGCGCAGCTTGCGCAAGACGTCGCGCGAAGTGGAATCGGCGGTGCACAAGGTGGAGCAGCGGCTCGGCCGGGCCGCGAGCGAGACCGAAGTGGCCGATCATCTGGAGATGCCGCTCGACGCTTACCAGTCGATGCTGCAAGATCTGCACGGCAGCCAGCTCATCTATTACGAAGATTTCGACCGCTCGGCCGACGA
Organism: Trinickia sp.; assembly: GCA_051961035.1. Classification (GTDB taxonomy): domain Bacteria; phylum Pseudomonadota; class Gammaproteobacteria; order Burkholderiales; family Burkholderiaceae; genus Trinickia. The sequence goes on from JBQCDS010000189.1 coordinate 5,232, forward strand.
CGAACCGTTCCTCGATCGCTACTGCGTCGATCATACGGATCCGCTCTCGGCACTGCTCGACGATAGTTTGCGTGCCGCTCTCGTCGAAGCGATCGACAAGCTGCCCGAGCGCGAGAAGCTCCTGATGTCGCTGTACTACGAGCGCGGGATGAACCTGCGCGAGATTGGCGCGGTGATGGAAGTGAGCGAATCGCGGGTGTGCCAGTTGCATAGCCAAGCGGTGGCCCGGCTGCGCGCGAAGCTGCGCGAGATGGCCTGGGCCAGCGTGGATTGATTCGGTACCCGCCAGCAAGCAGTTCGAAGCACGAAACAGCCGGGGCGTCCTCGCACGCCCACTCTCGCGCGCGGCGCTGAAGCGATCGACCCGCGACGATGATTTCATCGCGCACGTCCGATCGCGCCTCGCGTGAAACTCGCATGCACTCGCATGCACTCCCGTTCACCAGCGTGCACTCGCGCCAACTAGCGCTAACATCTCCCGCATTGCCGCGTCTCACTCCATTGCGGTACTGCCGAGGGAGTATTCCATGCCTGTTCTAGGCTTTAGCCACTACAACCTACGTGCCGATCGGGCGACGCTCGATGTCCTGCGCGATTTTTATATCGACGTGGTGGGCCTGCGCGCCGGTATGCGCCCGCCGTTCGCGAGCTTCGGGTATTGGCTGTATATCGGCGAGCAGGCCGTGCTGCATTTGAGCGAGGCGCGTTCGCACGAGCAGCGCAGAGCGCACGCGAACGGCACGTTCGATCATGTGGCCTTCGAATGTTCCGGCTTGGCTGAGTTCGAGGCGCATCTCGAGGCGCGCGGCATCGCGTTTCGGCGCGCTCACGTGCCGTTGCTCGACCTGTGGCAGCTCTTCTTTCTCGATCCGGCCGGCAACGGCGTCGAACTCAATTTCGCGGGCAGCGAAGGGCGGTAGACACCGCCTGTCAGGCCGTCACTTCGTGTTCGATTGCGCGCTCGATGAACTGATTCAGGCTGATGCCCTCGGCTGCGGCTGCCTCTACGGCTCGCGCGTGCAGGCTGGGATCGATGCGCGCATTGAAGCGCCCGGAAAAATGGCGGACCGGCTCGATGCCGTTTTCTTTACACACTTCGAGGAAAGCCGCTAGCGATTTCGCCCCCTCCAACTTGAGGGAACGGATGTCGTTAGCGCGAGTGGAGGGGAATATGGCCGCCCGAGCAGCGGCCAATTTTACTAAACCGCCGCCATCCGCCCATCCGGCCCGTACACGCTGGCCGAATTGCGCGAAGTGGCGCCGCGCAAAATCGCGAGCGCGTTTTGGTTGTAGTTCATCCGAATGCGGATCATGAGGCCGTTGGTGGCATTCGCGCGGCGAGCGCGTTGCACGACTTCCTGCAGCAGCTTCCATTGCTTGGAAAGCCGCGCATCGTCGGCAATCGCCAGCTCCATGCCCTTCCAGCCGGCAGGCAGGCCCATCTGGCGCAACTGTCCGTCGCGCGTTTTCTCGAGCGACGCGAGTTTTTCCGTCAGCTCGGTTTTCTTTTCGACGATGCCGGGCAGCGTCTCGAGCGGCGATACGGCCGCGAGCGCCTTTTCCTCGTACATCAACAGCGACGCGAACGCTTCGAGCGTTGCGTGTTCTTCGGTCACGGTGGCCAGCAGGGCGTCTCTCATCTCATCCGCCAAAACTTAAACTGCGCGTGCGCGCTCAAACAACGCCGACGAGGCGCGCAACTAGCAAGCGGGAAACGCCGCTTAGCCGCCCGTCGACGGATTCTTCAACAGGTCGCGAGCCGTCGCGAGAATACCGTCCGCGATCTTGCCCGCATCCATGGTCAGCGAGCCGTCAGCAATCGCTTGCTTGATCGACTCGACATGCGACACGTCGATGTCGGCCTCGCCCGATGCAGCGAGCGAGCGCAATTGCGATGACAGCGCCGATAGGCTGACATCGGCGCTTTGCGCCGAAGCTGCGCTGACGCCCGCTTGTGCAACGTCAGCCGCGGCCTGGCCGCCCTGACGGGTACCCTGCACGCCGCCCTTGGACGAGGTCAGGCTCGAAGTGGAGGTTGAATCGACTTTCACGATGGCTTCCCGAACGATTGCGATTTGAGTGTGATAACGGCAACACCCGTCGAAACTTTAGCGCAATCAGGAAGAACACCTGCCGACGGCCGAAGCGCACTTCGGGGCAAAACCCCCGGCACCTCCACGCGCCGGGCGTCTCGCGCCCCTCCGCCCGCTCGGGACGTCCGTCCTCTGGTTACATCTTGTTACATTTGAACCTGCACCGTCGCGCCATCCTGAACGATGCCGGAAATGATCTGTCCCCCTGCCATCTTGACGCGCACCTGCTGGCCGGGCGCCGCGTTGTTCATCGCGCTGCCTTCGGAGGAAATCTGGAAACCCTGCCCTTGGGCCACGACGTGCACCGTCTGCCCGATCGTCACCGCGCTGACGCTTTTGAGCAGATCTTGGCGCAGCGGCATGCCGGCACTGATTCGGACGGTGGCCGTGGAACCGATCGCTTGTTGCGGGTCGGTGATGATGGCGCGCGGCAAATTCGACAAATCGCCATTGCGCGCGAGCAGATCTTGCGCCGTCACGACCGTGCCCGGCTCGATTTGACGCGCGGCGAGGTAGTACGTCGATTCGATCGCGATACGCGCTTGCAGGTAGAGCGTCCACGGCTTGGCGCCGGCGCAGCGCACACCGACCGACGTGGTGCCCCACAGGCGCGCGCCGGTCGGCATGAAGGGCTCGAGCGTCGTGCAGGCCGCGAGGCCGCGCGGGAATGTCGGCGCCACCGTGATTTTGATCTTGCCCGGCAAGCCGACCGTCTGCTGCTCCAGAAAGGCGAGCGCCACGCGGCGGATCGATTCCCCATCTTCCTGGCCGGCGGGTGCATTCGAAGCCGGAGCCGCAGCGGCGGCGGGCGAAATGGCCGCGGCGGGCGAAGCCGGTGAAGCGGGCAAAGCCGGGGCAGGCGCCGCTTGCGCATTGGCGCGTGCCGGCAGGTTCGCGGCGGCTTGAGCGAAGCTCGGATTGGCTGGCGGTTCGACGGCGATCGGCTGCGCGTCGCGGGTTGCGCGCTGCGGCGGCGTGACGACGACAGGCATGACGCGGCTCGAGGCGGAAGCCAACGAAGGCCGTGTCTGGGCGGCCGCGTGAGACGTAGCGGTTGTGGCGGCGCCGGCGCGTGTCTCGCCAGGCCCCGGGATGACGATCATGCCGTCCGTCGCAGCGCCGGCGGGCGCGGTGGCTTGCGATTGCCCGGGGCCGGGAATCGTGATCGTCGTTGCGCTCGATTGCGCGGCGTGCGTCTCGCCCGGGCCGGGAATATAGATCTGCCCGGTGGTGCCCGTGCTCTGAGCGTGCGCCGCGTTAAATGGCAGCAGCGCGCCGGCCAGCAGCAAGCCCGTCAGCGCGCGCACGAGGCGCACGTGCCGCCGGCCGAGGGCACGCAGCGCATGGCGGCGCGCGGGATCGGAAGCAGCGGATACGGGCATCGGTTTCTCCATCGAGACAGTTTCTGACGACGAAACGAATTCTAGGGCTCGCGCGAGGCGCGCAAACGTTGAATAGAGGGTGCCTTCCCCGGCTATTCATCCGATTGCATCTTGTCAGCCCGCCCTAAGATGCACGTCATGCAAAAAAGCCTTCCTGGCGCACCCTGTCCCGAACCGGGGTGCGGCCGAGAAGCGGCAACAAGCGGCCGACGCTTGAGTTACGGAGAAATACCGATGCTGGACAAACTCGATGCCGAATTTGCCTTCGGCCGCCAGGCGCTCGATGTCCGCGCCTATCGGCAGGAACTGCTCTCGTCGAACATCGCCAACGCCGACACGCCTGGCTACAAAGCGCGCGACGTCGATTTCGGTTCGTCGCTCGCCGTCGCGCTCAAGCGCAGCGGCGCGGCACAGGGCACGAGCGCGGTCGCGACCTCGGGTACGGCGCAACTGCCGATGGCGCAGCCGGCCGGCGTGACGAGCGGCATGACGATGGCCTCGACGGAAGCGGGCCATATGACGGGCCGCACGCAGCTGATCCCGACGGGCGGCGCAAGCCAGGACTACGGCAACTTGGCCTATCGGATTCCGACGCAACCGGCGCTCGACGGCAACACCGTCGATCTCGACGCCGAACGCGTGCAATTTGCCGACAACACGCTGCATTACGAGTCGAGCATGACGGAGGTGACGAACCAGATGAAGCAATTGCTTTCGGCGATCACCTCCGGCGGCTAAGCGCGGCTCGTGATGTGAGCGCTCCAGCAGCACCGTCTTTTTGTTTGTTTATGAGTTTCGAATCAATCAAGCGTCAAGCGAAAGAGGCACGCAAGCCATGGCATTGATGAACATTTTCACCGTCGCGGGCTCCGCCCTGTCGGCCGAATCCGAGCGCCTCAACGTTACGGCGTCGAACCTCGCGAACGCGGACAGCACGACGGGCCCGGACGGCCAGCCATACCGCGCCAAGCAGGTCGTATTCGCGGTCAAGCCGATCGGCGGCGCGCACACGGAAAGCGGCCAGCAAGTGGGCGGCGTGCAGGTGAAGAGCGTCGTCGACGATCCGACGCCGATGAAGACCACCTACGACCCGTCCAACCCCGCCGCGGATTCGAATGGCTACGTCACGATGCCCAACGTCGATCCGGTGCAGGAAATGGTGAACATGATTTCGGCCTCGCGCTCGTATCAAGCCAACGTCGAGACGCTGAACACCGCCAAGAACCTGATGCTGAAGACTTTGACGATCGGCACCTGAGGAGAATTTTTGTGACGTCATCCAACACTACCATCAGCGGCAGCGGGACCGTCTCGCAGCAACTACTCGACACGGTCAACGGCACCGCGGCGGGCGCGGGCAGCTTGTCGGCGAGCACGAATCCGACCACGTTGCAGGAAACCTTCCTGAAACTGCTCGTCACGCAGATGCAGAACCAAGACCCGACCAACCCGATGGACAGCTCGCAAATGACTTCGCAGCTGGCCCAGATCAACACGGTGACGGGCATCAGCCAACTGAATACGACGCTTTCCTCGCTGGCCTCGCAGCTCTCGGCCGGCCAGAGCCCGCAAGCTTCGCTGCTGATCGGCCAGAACGTCCTCGTGCCCGGCTCGACGACGACCGTCCAGAACGGTGCCTCGAGCGGCTTTGGCGTGTCCCTGTCGTCGGATCTCTCCGATGTCAAGGTCACGGTCAAGGACAAGTCCGGCAACATCGTCAACACGCTCGATCTCGGCGCGCAGCAGGCAGGCACGATACCCGTCACCTGGAGGCCCACCGATGCGGCGGGCAATACGCTGCCGGACGGCACCTACACGATCTCCGCGGCCGGCACGACGAGCACCGGCACGACGGCGTCCGTCACGACGCTCGCCGGCGCTCAAGTGCAAAGCGTCGTGCAGCAAAGCGACGGCACCACGGGCCTCTTGCTCAACAACGGCAGCACGGTCGGTATGACCAGCGTGTCCGCCATTCTGTAACGAACCAACGAATCCATCCGAAGGGAGACCGCTAAATGGGCTACCAACAAGGCTTGAGCGGCTTGTCCGCGTCGTCGAACGATCTCGACGTCATCGGCAACAACATCGCGAACGCGAACACGGTCGGCTTTAAGCAAAGCACGGCACAGTTCGCCGATTTGTACGCGAACACCATCGCGACATCGGTCAACGACCAGATCGGCATCGGCACGCAACTGTCGGGCGTGCAGCAAGACTTCAAGCAAGGCACGTTCACGACGACGGGCCAAGCGCTGAACGTCGCGATCAACGGCACCGGCTTTTACCAGATGTCGAACAACGGCGCGCTCACGTACTCGCGCAACGGCGTGTTCCAACTCGACAAGAACGGCTACATCACGAACGCGCAAGGGTTGCAATTGATGGGCTACGCGGCGAACGCGAATGGCGTCATCAACTCGGCGCAAACGGTGCCGATCCAAGTGCCGACGACCAACATCGCGCCCACCGCCACGCAGAACGTGACGGCGCAGTTGAACTTGAACTCGGAAGACACGGTGCCGACCGTCACGCCGTTCTCGTCGACGAACTCGCAGACGTTCAACTACTCGACGTCGATTCAGACCTACGACTCGCTCGGCGGCTCGCAGCAGCTGAACATGTACTTCGTGAAGACGGCCGCGAACGCGTGGGACGTCTACTCGGGCGCGGCGGCGGGCACGATCGGCAAAGTCGGTTCGATCGGCTTCAGCACGGCCGGCGCGATCGCTTCGACGACGGCCACGGCGCCGGCGACAACCCCCGGCACGGGCGAATTCACGTTCACGATCCCGAACTCGGACGGCAGCGCGACGCCGCAATCGCTGACGCTGAACCTCACGGGCACGACCCAATACGGCGGCGCGGACGGCGTGAACAACCTGAAGCAAGACGGCTACGCCTCGGGCCAGCTCTCCAATTTCTCGATCGGCGCCGACGGCACGATTTCGGGCACGTACTCGAACGGCCGCACGCAATCGCTCGGTCAAGTCGTGCTCGCGAACTTCAACAACCCGAACGGCCTGCAAGACTTGGGCGGCAACGAATACGCCGAAACGTCGGCCTCGGGTGTGCCGCAGATCTCGGCGCCGGGCAGCACGAACCACGGCACGCTGACGGGCGGCGCGGTTGAAAACTCGAACGTCGATCTGACCAGCCAGCTTGTCGATCTGATCACGGCGCAGCGCAACTACCAGGCGAATGCGCAGACGATCAAGACGCAGCAGACCGTCGACCAAACGTTGATCAACATGTAAGCGCGGCGCGACACGTACCGCAAGGGCAAGGCGATTCATGGACCGACTGATCTACACCGCGATGACGGGCGCCTCCGGGGCGCTCGAGCAGCAGGCTGTCGTCGCGAACAACTTGGCGAACGCGTCGACGACGGGTTTTCGCGCGCAACTCGCGAACTTCCGCAACGTCCCGATGAGCTTCGGCGACGGCTCGACGGTCGACAACGACACGACGCGCACTTTCGTCCTGCCGGCGACGCCGGGCTCGGACTACGCGTCGGGCCCGATTTCGCAGACGGGCAACCCGCTCGACGTGGCGATCACCGGGCCGGGCTGGCTCACCGTGCAGACGGCGGACGGCGACGAGGCGTACACGCGCGCCGGCAATCTGCACACCGACGAAAACGGTCAGTTGGTCACGGCAACGAACCAACCCGTGCTAGGCAATGGCGGCCCGATTTCGATCCCGCCCGGCGCGAGCGTGACGATCGGCAAGGACGGGACGGTGTCGGCGCTCGGCGCGGGCGACTCGCCCTCGCAAATCGTCGTGCTCGACCAGCTCAAGCTCGTCAACCCCGATCCCGCCACGATGACGCGCGGCGACGACGGCCTGTTTCGGACCGCCGACGGCCAGCCGGCCGATGCCGATCCGAGCGTCACCGTCACGCAAGGTGCGCTCGAAGGCAGTAACGTGAATCCCGTCGCGGCGATGGTCTCGATGATCACGAACGCGCGCCAGTTCCAAATGCAAACGAAGCTGCTGCAGACGGCGGACCAGAACGACCAAACAGCCAACCAGCTGCTGTCGTTCACCTGACCGGTTCGGCAAGGCCCGAACCGGATAGTCATTCACCAGGAGATTTATCATGAACCGCTCGCTCTACATCGCCGCCACCGGCATGAACGCGCAGCAGTCGCAGATGGACGTCATCTCGAACAACCTGTCGAACGTGAGCACCAACGGCTTCAAGGGCTCGCGCGCGGTGTTCCAGGATCTGATCTATCAAACGTTGCGCCAGCCCGGTGCGAACTCGACGCAGCAAACGGAGTTGCCTTCCGGCCTGCAAGTAGGCACGGGCGTGCAGCAAGTCGCGACCGAGCGCCTGTACACGCAGGGCAACCTGCAGCAAACGGGCAACTCGAAGGACGTCGCCATCAACGGCAACGGCTTCTTCCAAGTGCAAATGCCCGACGGCACGACAGCCTACACGCGCGACGGCTCGTTCCAGACGAACTCGCAAGGCCAGCTCGTGACCTCGAGCGGCTACCAGGTCATGCCGCAGATCACGATTCCGCAGAACGCGACGTCGGTCACGATCGGCAGCGACGGCACGGTCAGCATCACGCAGGCCGGCTCGACCGGCAACCAAACGATCGGAACGATCCAGCTCGCCACGTTCATTAACCCGGCCGGCCTCGAGTCGAAGGGCGAGAACTTGCTGCAGGAAACGACTTCATCGGGCGCGCCGAACGTGACGACGCCGGGCCTGAACGGCGCCGGTACGCTCAATCAGGGCTATGTCGAAGCGTCGAACGTGAACGTCGTGCAAGAACTGGTGAACATGATCGAGACGCAGCGCGCGTACGAAATCAACAGCAAGGCGGTCCAGACTTCGGACCAAATGTTGCAAACCTTGAGCCAGATGTCGGTTTAAGGTGACGAGTAGGACTTTGATGAGCAGGCGGTAGACGAAGATGTCGCAAACGAGCCGAATCCCTTTTCGCGTGCGTGGGTTGCGCGCGGCAGCCACGCTGACCTATGCGAGTGCGCTCGCCATGGTGGTTGTGGGCCCCTTCGCCGGTTGTGCGCAAATCGAGCACCGCCATCCCATCACGCAACAGCCGATGACGGCGACGCCGCCCGTGCCGCCGCAACTGCAGCCGCCCGGCTCGATCTACAACCCGGGCTACGCGGGCCATCCGCTGTTCGAAGATCAGCGTCCGCGCAACGTCGGCGACATTCTCACGATCGTCATCTCGGAAAACATCAACGCGACGAAATCGTCGGGCGCGAGCGCCGGCCGCAACGGCAGCACGACGGCAACGATACCGACGATCGGCTTCCTGAAGGGCCTGCTCAATCACGTCAATGTCGACGCATCGGGCAAGAACACGTTCAGCGGCTCGGGCGGCGCGAATGCGTCCAATACGTTCAACGGCACGATCACGGTCACGGTCACGAACGTGCTGCCCAACGGCAATCTCGTCGTGAGCGGCGAAAAGCAGATGCTGATCAACCAGGGCAACGAGTTCGTGCGGTTCTCGGGCGTGGTCAATCCGAACACGGTGTCGGGCGAGAACACGGTGCTTTCGACGCAAGTCGCCGACGCGCGCATCGAATACTCGGCGAAGGGCTACATCAACGAAGCGGAAACGATGGGATGGCTCCAGCGCTTCTTCCTCAACGTAGCCCCATGGTGATCGCGATGACGGCTTTCCTCCAGCGCGCGATGCGCGGCTTGCGCCGCTCGCTCCTCCTCGTCGGTTTGCCCGCACTGCTGGCGTGCGCCGGGACAGCGCATGCAGAACGCCTGAAAGATCTCGTGCAGATTCAGGGCGTGCGCGACAACCCGCTCATCGGCTACGGCCTTGTCGTCGGTCTCGACGGCACGGGCGACCAAACGACGCAAACGCCGTTCACGACGCAGACGCTCACGAACATGCTGGCCAACCTCGGCATTTCGCTGAACAACGGCAAGGCGAACGGCGGCGGCGCATCGAACATGCAGCTCAAGAACGTGGCGGCCGTCATGGTCACGGCGACGCTGCCCCCGTTCGAGCGTCCGGGCGAAGCGATCGACGTCACCGTATCGTCGCTCGGCAATGCCAAGAGCCTGCGCGGCGGCACGTTGCTGCTCACGCCGCTGAAGGGCGCCGACGGGCAGGTCTATGCACTCGCTCAGGGCAACGTCGCCGTCGGCGGCGCGGGGGCAAGCGCGAACGGTAGCAAGGTGCAAGTCAATCAACTCGCGACCGGCCGCATTCCGTCCGGCGCGATCGTGGAGCGCGCGGTGCCGACGCAAGTGGCGCAAGCGGGCGGCACAATGCAGATGGAGCTGAACGAGATGGACTACGGCACGACGCAGCGCGTCGTGGCCGCCGTCAACAACGCGTTCGGAGAGGGCACGGCGATCCCGCTCGACGGCCGCACGATTCAACTGCGCGCCCCGGTCGACCCTAGCCAGCAAGTCGCGTTCATGGCTCAACTCGAGAATCTGGACGTGCGTCCGGCGCAAGCCGCGGCGAAGGTCATTCTGAATTCGCGCACCGGTTCGATCGTCATGAACCAGATGGTGACGCTGCAAAGCTGCGCGGTGGCGCACGGGAACTTGTCGGTCGTCGTCAATACGCAGACGGCCGTGAGCCAACCCGGCGCGTTCTCGAACGGCTCGACCGTGGCATCGCGGCAATCGCAGATTCAAATGAAGCAGGACAACGGTTCGCTCAAGCTCATCACGGCGGGCGCGAATCTGGCCGAAGTGGTCAAGGCGCTGAACGCACTGGGCGCGACGCCGGCCGATCTCATGTCGATCCTGCAAGCCATGAAAGCCGCGGGCGCGTTGCGCGCGGACCTCGAGATCATCTAACAAGAACAGGCGCGGCGATGAATCCGAACACCACCTACTCCGGCACGGTCGAAACCGGCACCGACATCTCGCAGCGCTTTGCGCTCGACGTCCAAGGCTTCGACGCGCTGCGTGCCCAAGCGGCCGCCGATCCGAAGCAGGCGCTCAAGACCACCGCCCGCCAGTTCGACGCCGTGTTCATGCAGATGATGCTCAAGAGCATGCGCGAGGCGACGCCGCAAGACGGCATTCTCGATTCGAA
>JBQCDS010000190.1:0-3437 GCA_051961035.1 Trinickia sp.
TGGCGGCCTGATTGAAGATCTGGTCGAAACAGACGCCCATGAAGTCGATGAACATGAGTTCGGCGATGGGGCGCATGCCGCAGGCCGCGGCACCGATCGCGGCGCCCACGTAGGCGCTTTCGCTCAACGGTGTGTCGAGCAGGCGGTCGCCGTGCTTCGCGTAGAGTCCTTTCGTGACGCCGAGCACGCCGCCCCAGGCGTCCTTTTCGCCTTCGGCGCCTGAGCCGCCGACAATATCTTCGCCGAGCATGATGACGCTCGGATCGCGGGTCATTTCCTGATCGATGGCTTCGTTGATCGCCATCTTCATACTGAGTTTGCGGGCCATGATGCGTATGTCCTCTGATTCGTCGGGTTCGCGGGTCAGTACTTCACGTACACGTCGGTGAGCAAGTCGGCGGGTTCAGGCTGCGGCGCCGCCTTCGCTTCCTGCACGGCGCGCTCGATGAGCGAAGCCACCTCGCCGTCGACGTCGTCGAGTTCGCCCGGCGTCAGCACGCCGGCTTGCGTGACGCGCGCCGAGAAAATCTTCAGGCAGTCGCGATGGGTGCGAATGTCGTCCAGTTCGCCGGGCGCGCGATAGGTTTGCGCATCGCCTTCGAAGTGTCCGTAGAAGCGCACCATCTTGCATTCGAGCAGCGACGGCCCGCCGCCTTCGCGCGCGCGCCGAATCACTTCGCCCGCGGCCTCGTGCACCGCGAAGAAGTCGGTGCCGTCCACCGTCACACCGGGGATACCGAAGCCGGCGGCGCGATCGACATAGCTGTCCACGGCGGTTCCGTATTCGCGCGCGGTGGCTTCCGCATAGCCGTTGTTCTCGATCACGAAGACCACCGGTAGATTCCAGACTGCCGCCAAGTTCAGGCTTTCCAGAAAAGTGCCCTGATTGGAGGCGCCGTCGCCGGCGAACGTGATGCCGACTTCGCCCTTGCCGCGGAATTTCGCGGCGAGCGCTGCACCGCAGATCAGCGGCGCGCCGGCGCCCAAAATGCCGTTGGCTCCCATCATGCCCTTGGACAGATCGGCGATATGCATCGAACCGCCTTTGCCGTTGCACGAGCCGCCCGTCTTGCCGTAGATCTCCTTCATCATGCCGACCACGTCGACACCCTTGGCGATGCAGTGGCCGTGTCCGCGGTGCGTACTGGCGATGCGGTCGCCGTCGTGCAGGTGATGCAAGATGCCCACGGCGGCGGCTTCTTCGCCGGCGTAAAGATGCACGAAGCCCGGGATATCGCCGCGAGAGAAGTCGATGTGCAGACGTTCCTCGAACTCGCGGATCGTGCGCATCTTGCGATAGCAGGCCAGCAGTTCTTTATGGCCCAACGATAGGGCCGACGGTTGTGTACTCACGCGTGTCTCCTTTGATGAGTGGTGTTTCACAGGTGCGGAAGAAAGGGCAGGGCCGGTGCGCCGGCGGATTCATGCGCCATGTCGGGTTTTGCGCCGGGCGCGCTGCGGCGCTGTTCACGCAATAAGCCATGCGCTGCGGCATAGCGCAGGCAGCCGGCGACTGCTAGCGAGCGGAAGGCGCGTTCGCGCAGCGTGATCGTCAATCGATCGTCCGGTCCGAACGTGATCTCGCGTTCACCGTCCAAGGCCACGACGCCAGCGCGTTGTCGCACGCGCACCGGTGCGCCGTCAGTGAGGCCGTGCCAGCCGTAGATCGGTACGGGCTGCAGTAAGCCGGGGGCGATCGGCGCATGAAGATGAAAGAGCGGTTCGACAGCGTCGGATGCCGGCTCGGGCGACTCGGGCGGCGCCAATTCCACGTGTAGGCCGCCCGATTCGCGCCGGCTCACCGGCGCGAGCAAGCCGCCGATGGACGAGAGCCCGATCGCTTCAGGATCGGCAAAAGCCATATAGACGGCAGCGAGCGAATCGGTCCGCCACAACGCTTTGGCGCCGATGTAGCGTTCTTTTGCGATGGCGACATCGACGAGCGCGATATCGCGTTGTATTTCACCGTTGCCTGCGTGCATCGTCACGTCTAGCCGCTTGTTCTCGGCCAGCGCTGCATCGCGCGGGATGCGGCCCATCGCGTACAGCCCCACCGCCAGCCCGGTCAGCGTGGCTTCGCGAAGTTCGGGGTAGGCGTTGTTGGTGCCGGTGGACAAACCCGCGATGGGTACGTGCCCGCACTCGCTCACTACCGCGCGGTGCGTACCGTCGCCGCCAAGTACGACGATGGCCGCGACCTGCGCCTCGCGCATCATGCGGGCAGCGCGAAAGGTGTCATCCACCCGACCGGTCGCCGGCATGGCTAGCCATTCCAACTGCGGCCAAGCGTGATTGCCGCTCGCGGCTGCGCGCTCGCGCGACAAGTGCCGCTCGAGCATCGGTTTTAGCCCTTCGCGGTCCGGCATCGTCAGCACCCGCGTGACGCCGCACGCGCCCAGCGCCGCCATTGCACGCAACACGATGTTCACGCGGTCGGCCAGTTGCAGACTGTTGGCGTTCGCAACGACGCGCCTAATGTCGCGAGCCGATACCGGGTTGGCGATGATGCCGACCGTTGCCGAACGAACCGGGGAGGGTTCGCGCATGCCTGTCTCCTAATGTATTTTTGCTGACAGGCTTACTGCAACAGGTATGCCAACCCAATGCCGCGCGATAGCGGTGAGAAGTTACGGGATTACCCTTTAAAACAGAGCGGAAATTCGTGATTCGGGGCATGCGGCTGTGACAGCTGTCACAGCATCAGTTGCCTCGCGATTGACAGGCGTCTCGAGGCGCAAGGCGGTGAGGCGGCAGTACCCGTTAGTGCTCCGCGCGATCCTCGCCCGATGTGCGGGCCGAGACGGTATCCGTGCGGTTGGGCGACTGAATCCCGTAGCGCGTCATGCGGCGGTACAGCGTCATGCGGCTAATGCCGAGTTGGCGTGCGACCGCGCTCAGGTTCCAGCCGGACGCACGCAGCGCCTCGATGAGCCGCGCGCCCTCGGGTGGCAGCGTGTTCTGTTCGATCTCTGCAAGCGGTGCGGCTGTGCCAGATACGGTGAATTTTGAATCGGTCAAAGCGAGCGGCCCGCCGATGCCCTCGGGCAGGTCATCGGCTTCGATGTGCCTGTTGCTGCATACCGCCCGTGCATACTCGAGCACATTGTGCAGTTCGCGCAGGTTTCCCGGCCAGCGGTGTCGGTGCAGTTGCACACGAGCCGGCTCGGAGAGTGTGAAGCCGGACTCGCCTTCCGGCACCGCGAGCAACTTCGCCACCAGCCAGTCGAGGTCGCTGCGCTCGCGCAGGGGAGGCAATACAAGCCGTGCACCGTTGAGTCGGTAATACAGATCTTCGCGGAAGCGCCCCGCACTGATCAATTGATCGAGTGGATGGTGGGTGGCCGAAATCACTCGCAGATTGACGCTCACCGGGCGCGAAGCGCCGATCGCCAGCACCTCGCCTTCGGCTAGCACGCGCAGCAAACGCGATTGCAGCT
>JBQCDS010000191.1:0-3057 GCA_051961035.1 Trinickia sp.
GAAGGAAACGATCCGCGGCTTCAAGATGATCGTCGAAGGCGAGTGCGATCATCTGCCCGAGCAAGCGTTCTACATGGTCGGCACGATCGACGAAGCCTTCGAAAAGGCCAAGAAGATCCAGTAACGGCCGGGTGTCACGCAGCGGGCGTCGGCCGCGCGCGTATCCATACGTGTGGTGTATCGATATGTGGCGACGGCGCCCTCGTAATGCGCTCAACCAGCGTTGCATGGGATCGGAGTAGATATGGCAACCATCAAAGTAGACGTCGTCAGCGCCGAAGAGCAAATCTTCTCGGGCATGGCGAAATTCGTCGCGCTGCCGGGCGAAGCCGGTGAACTAGGCATCTTGCCGGGCCACACGCCGCTCATCACGCGTATTCGTCCGGGTGCCGTGCGCATCGAGTCGGAAAGCGGCGAAGAAGAGTTCGTGTTCGTCGCCGGCGGCATTCTCGAAGTGCAGCCGGGTGCCGTGACCGTGCTCGCCGATACGGCGATCCGCGGCCAGGATCTCGACGAAGCGAAGGCCGATCAGGCGCGCAAGCGTGCTGAGGAAGCGATGCAGAACTCGGGCTCCAATATCGAGTACGCGACGGCGCAAGCCGAATTGGCTTACGCCACGGCGCAACTGGCCGCGATCGCGCGCCTGCGCAAGCTGCGCTCGCAACGCCATTAACGACCGCGCGTCGACCTTGCACCCGCCGCTTGCAGACGGGTGAATTCAGGGCAGATATCGCGCAAATAGTAGGATCCAAACGCCGCCCGGTGGCTCACCGAGCGGCGTTTTTCTTTTTGCGGCGATCGCTGCGGGTAAGACTTGATGCGGGGCAGGCTCGCTCGGTGGCACAATCGATCGGCAGAATTTTCCTTGGCCACCGGAGATATCGAAATGGAGACGCAGCTTCCCGAGGAAGGCGCTCTCATTGCGCCGACAAATGGCCTCTCGTACGTGCGCGGGAAGACCGACATTGCGCTGAGCGAAGCGACGATCGGCCAGTTGCTGCGCGATACGGCGGCGCGGTTTCCCCATCGCCCGGCCGTCGTCTTCCGCGAGCAGGGTATCCAATGGACGTGGAGCGAATTCGCGGACGAAGTGGACGTATTCGCGGCGGGTCTGGCGTCGGTCGGCATCAAGCGCGGCGATCGAGTTGGCATCTGGTCGCCGAATCGCGTCGAATGGCTGCTCACGCAATTCGCGACGGCGCGCATCGGTGCAGTCCTTGTCAACGTCAATCCGGCCTATCGGCTGGCGGAACTCGAGTACGCGCTGAACAAATCGGGCTGCTGCGCCATCGTCACGGCCGAATGCTTCAAGACATCGAAGTACGTCGAGATGCTGCAAGCGCTTGCCCCGGAACTCGCTCAGTGCGAGCCGGGGCAGCTTCGCGCGGCGCGTCTGCCGGCGCTTCGCCTCGTCGTGCGCATGTGCGACACGTCGACGCCGGGCATGATGACGTTCTCGGACCTCATCGAGGCCGGCCGCGTGGCGCGCGAGTCGATCGACTTCGATGCGATCGGCGGGAGTTTGTCCTCGAACGACCCGATCAACATTCAATTCACGAGCGGCACGACAGGCAACCCGAAGGGCGCGACGCTCACCCATCGCAACGTCGTCAACAACGCTCGCTACATCGCAATGGCGATGCGTCTCACCGAAGCCGACGCACTGTGCATTCCCGTGCCGCTTTATCACTGCTTCGGTATGGTGCTTGCCGTGCTCGCGAGCGTCTCGGTCGGCGCGAAAATGGTCTTTCCGGGCAAGGCGTTCGACCCTGCCGCCACGCTCGCCGCCTGCGCGGAGGAACGCTGCACGGCCTTGCACGGCGTGCCGACGATGTTCATCGCCGAACTCGACCATCCGAGCTTCGCCTCGTTCGATCTCTCGACGCTGCGCACGGGCATCATGGCGGGCTCGCCGTGTCCAATCGAGACGATGAAACGCGTCGTCGCGCGCATGCATCTCTCCGAAATCACCATTGCCTACGGCATGACCGAAACGAGCCCCGTGTCGTTCCAGAGCGCGACCGACGATCCGCTCGAGCAGCGCACTTCCACGGTGGGACGCATTGCGCCCCATCTGGAAGCGAAGGTCGTGGACGCGACGGGGCGCACCGTACCGGTGGGGGAGACGGGCGAGTTGTGGACGCGCGGCTATTCCGTCATGCGCGGCTATTGGGACGACGAGCCGCGCACGCGCGAAGCGATCGTCGACGGCTGGATGCGCACGGGCGATCTCGCGACGATCGATGCGCAAGGCTATTGCACGATCGTCGGCCGCCTGAAGGACATGCTCATTCGCGGCGGAGAGAACATCTATCCACGAGAGGTGGAAGAGTTCTTATTTAGGCATCCTAAGATTCAGAGCGTGCAGGTGTTCGGTGTGCCCGACGAGAAGTACGGCGAGGAAGTGTGCGCGTGGATCGTCGTGCGCCCCGGCGAGCAGCTGACGGAGGAGGAGGTGAGGAGCTATTGCCAAGGGCAGATCGCCCACTACAAGGTGCCGCGCTATATCCGCTTCGTCGAAGATATGCCGATGACGGTGACGGTCAAGGTTCAGAAGTTCGTCATGCGCGAACGGATGATCGCGGAACTCAGAAGCACGCGCTGAAACGCTTCGCGGGGAGCAGTGGGCGCCGATGCACCCACTGCGGCCAGTAAAAAAAAAGCGGGCTTATTAGCCCGCTAAAAACCACACGCTACGGGGTTAGCGCGAGGAGACCAACGAAGGAGCCGGTGGACACCGCGTTGAGCGGCGCATCGACAACGACTCCAACAAAGATGCCCGAAGCAATTCGGTAGCCTTTTGCCTCACGCTTTGCTGCAATCGCTTACAGCCCAAGCGGCGGCACATCCGTGTTGAAACCGTTGAGGGGCATTGTGGGCGAATTGAGAAAGGGACGCGGTAACAAAGTGTTTCAGGTTGTAACGCCCGTCCAGCAAGGCGCTGCGGGATTTTTTACCCAAATCGGAAACTTCTAAGTCACTATTTCCGATGAATAAGAAATATTGAAAAGTCGTACTCATGCCAATTGCGGTATTTTATATAAAAAATAGCACGGA
>JBQCDS010000192.1:0-8133 GCA_051961035.1 Trinickia sp.
ACCAAGCTCAAGCCGTTCGAGGACGGCTGGATCGAGGTGCAGGACGAGGGCAGCCAGCTGCTGTGCGCGCTGGTCGCGCCTCGACGCGGCGAGATGATCGTCGACTTTTGCGCCGGAGCCGGCGGCAAGACGCTCGCGCTCGGCGCCGCGATGCGTTCGACGGGGCGGCTCTACGCGTTCGACGTTTCCGACCGGCGCCTAGCCAAGCTCAAGCCGCGGCTCGCGCGCAGCGGCTTATCGAACGTGCATCCGGTGCTCATCGACAGCGAGCACGACGCGAAGATCAAGCGGCTTGCCGGCAAGATCGACCGCGTGCTTGTCGATGCCCCTTGCAGCGGCCTTGGCACCCTGCGCCGCAACCCGGATTTGAAGTGGCGCCAGAGCCCGGCTTCGGTCGAGGAACTCGTGCCCAAGCAGCGCTCGATTCTCGCCAGCGCCGCACGTCTCGTGAAGCCGGGCGGGCGCCTCGTGTACGCCACGTGCAGCATGCTGGACGCCGAGAACGAAGGCATCGTCGCGCAGTTTCTCGCGGATCATCCGGATTTCGCGCTGGTTCCGGCGGGCAAGGTGCTGGCCGAGCAGCGGATCGAGGTGGAGATGGGCGATTACCTCTCGCTCTGGCCGCACCGGCACGCGACGGACGGTTTTTTCGCGGCCGTTCTCGAGCGGCGCGCTCAAGCCTTGAGCGATGCCTGATCGATGACCCAAAGCCGCATCCTCTCCCATATGCTCGCCGGCATCGTCCGAGATTACGGCGAGCCGGTGATGATTTGGCAGGCGGGCACGCTGGGCGTGACGCTGCTCATCGCGTGGCTGCTCGCGCGGCTCGTGTGGTACAAGCTCGATTCGCAGCGGCGCGCCCGGCACGAAGTGGCGCGCTTCGGCACCGAAAGTCTGCACAAGGCTTTGTTTCCGCTGCTCGGGGGCGTGCTCGTCTGGTTTGTAAAGGCAGCGCTCGACGAGTACATGTCGACCTCGCTGCTCGAGCTTGCGCTCGTGCCGCTGATCGGCATCGCTTTGATTTACATCGTTTTCTTCATCGCACGCCGCTCGCTCGCGCCTTCCGGCCAGGCCCACGCCTGGCTCTCGATCACTGAAAAGCTCGTTTCCGTCTTGGTGTGGATCGGCATGGTTGCGACCGTGCTCGGCATCCGGGATCCGATGCTCGGATGGATGGCGTCGGTCAGATTGCGCGTCGGCACCGCGCACATGACGCTGCTTTCGCTCACGACCGGGCTGATGTGGGTTTGCGCCACCGTGATCCTCGCGCTGTGGCTCGGGTCCGTGTACGAAGATCGTGTGATGCGGGCGCATTCCATCGATGCGAATCTGAAGGTCGTGCTCTCGCGCCTCGGGCGCGCGCTGCTCGTGCTGGCCGCCGTGCTTTTCAGCTTCTCGCTGGTCGGCATCGACATTACGGTGCTCGGTGTATTCGGCGGCGCGCTCGGCGTCGGGCTGGGCTTCGGTCTGCAAAAAGTGGCGAGCAACTACGTGTCGGGGTTCATCATTCTGCTCGACCGATCGCTACGCATCGGCGACACGATCAACGTTTCGGGGCTGCAAGGCCAGGTGACCGAGATTCGCACGCGTTACACGACCGTGCGCGGCCTAGACGGCATCGAAACCTTGGTGCCGAACGAGAAGCTCATCACCGACGTCGTACAGAACCATTCGTCGTACCTGACGCGCGGCTATGCAAAGGCGGCGGTGCAAATCGCCTACACGTCCGACCTCGAGCGTGCGCTGGCGCTGCTCGTGGAAGCGGCGCGAGAAGTGGAGCGCGTGCTGGCCGATCCGGCTCCGGCTGCCTATCTGGTCGGTTTCGGCGCCGACGGCATCAATCTCGAGCTCGGTTTTTGGATCGAGGAAGCCGCCAAAGGCACCGCCGGCACCCGTTCGACGGTCAATCGCAACATTTGGCGGCTTTTCAACGAAAACGGCATTTCGATCCCTTACACGCGGCGCGACATCCGTTTCGTCGGCGGTTTGCCGGCTGCGTTCGGCGGCGGCTTGGAAGTCGACCAGGACGCGACGATGGGTGCGGCGCGCGTACAAGCCGTCGAGCAACCGGGCGCCGCGATGCCAGGCACGGGATTGGCTGCGGATGCGTCGACAGGTGGCTGATTGGCGGCTGCGGCGATCCGCCGCAATGGGCCGCGCCGGCCGGTATTCAGGATAAATACGGGTGCCCGTTGCAGCCGCGCATCGGGCGAAATCCTCCTTTGTTACAAATACTTGCGGCGGTTGCAGTAGAATGCCGGTCAGCTTTGAAAGTCAGCTTTCAACTTTTTGACGCCCCGCGATGGATCCGGGCGTCGCCGCGATACAGGTAGAACACTTTGCTGAACGCCCTTTTGGATTTTCTCGCACACGGTTTCCTTCGCTGCTCCTGGTGGCAGATCGTGTTGTTCGCGCTTGCCTTCACGCACGTCACGATCATCGGCGTGACCGTCTATCTGCACCGGTGCCAAGCGCACCGCGCGCTGGATCTGCACCCGATCGCGAGCCACTTCTTCCGCTTCTGGCTGTGGATGAGCACCGGTATGCTCACGGGCCAGTGGGCATCGATCCATCGCAAGCACCATGCGAAATGCGAAACCGAGGAAGACCCGCACAGCCCGCAGACGCGCGGTATCTGGAAGGTTCTGCTCGAAGGCGCCGAACTGTATCGCTCCGAAGCGAAGAACGAAGAGACTTTGCGCCGCTTCGGTCACGGCACGCCGAACGACTGGATCGAGCGCAATCTCTACACGCGCTATCCGATTCTTGGCGTGAGCATCATGAAGGTGATCGACGTCGCGCTGTTCGGCATCGTCGGCTTGTCGGTGTGGGCCGTGCAGATGGTGTGGATCCCGTTCTGGGCGGCAGGCGTCGTCAACGGGCTCGCGCATTTCTGGGGCTACCGCAATTTCAACTCGTCCGATGCAAGCACGAACATCTTCCCGTGGGGCATCATCATCGGCGGCGAGGAGCTTCACAACAATCACCATACGTATGCGACGTCGGCGAAGCTGTCGAACAAATGGTACGAGTTCGACATCGGCTGGCTGTACATTCGCCTGATGTCGTTCGTCGGCCTCGCAAAGGTCAAGAAAATCGCGCCCACGCCGCGACTCGCCGCGCGCAAGGTCGTGCTCGATCAAGAGACCTTGCAGGCCGTGCTGTCGAACCGTTATGAGGTCATGGCAAGCTATGCCAAGACGGTCAAGCGTGCCTATCGCCAAGAATTGGTGCGCTTGAAGGAAATCGGGTCGAGCGACAAATACCAACTGATGCGCAGCGCGCGCAACTGGTTCCACAAGGACGAGGCGGGGCTCGATGAGCCGCAAAAGCGCCAGTTGCCCGAAATCTTCGCGAATAGCCAGACGCTGCGCACATTCATCGAATTGCGAAACGACCTGAGCGCGATCTGGGAGCGCTCGAACGCTTCGCGCGAACAACTCCTGGTTCAACTTCAAGATTGGTGCCATCGGGCGGAGCAAAGCGGCATCAAGGCGCTGCAGGAATTCGCGATGCGCCTGCGCCGGTACGCCTAAGCACGCCGATCAGCGAAATCCATTAAAATTTCGCTACGTCATACACACCCCGCGTTTGGCGGGGTGTTGCGTTTTTGGGCCCTTGCAGTGCGCTCGGTTCACCTCGATCGCCAGGAGAGAGGCCAACGCCGCTAGGCGGACCAGAGGAGAACAGGATGGATTCGGCCATCAAAACCATCGAATTCGACAAGCCGCAAAGCGGGGCCGCGTGCGGCGTCGGCCAGGCTTGGGCGAAAGTGTCGCCGGCTCCGACACCGGAGGAGCGCACGCGGCTGAAGGCGCGTGTGCGCGAGCTGCTCAAGCGCGAAAAAGCCGTGCTCGTCGCCCACTACTATGTCGATGCCGAGCTGCAAGAACTCGCCGATGAGACGGGCGGGTGCGTGGCCGATTCGCTGGAGATGGCCCGCTTCGGCCGCGACCACGAGGCGCAAACGCTCGTGGTGGCGGGCGTACGGTTCATGGGCGAGACCGCCAAGATTCTCAGCCCCGGCAAACGGATCCTGATGCCCGATCTTGACGCGACGTGCTCGCTCGATCTGGGCTGCCCTGCCGACGAATTTTCGGCGTTTTGCGACGCACACCCCGATCGCACCGTCGTCGTCTACGCGAACACGAGCGCCGCCGTAAAGGCCAGAGCCGATTGGATGGTGACATCGTCGATCGGTCTGGAGATCGTCAAGGATCTCCATGCGAGAGGCGAAAAGATCTTGTGGGCGCCCGATCGCCATCTGGGCGGCTACATTCAACAACAAACCGGTGCCGACATGCTGCTATGGCAGGGATCCTGCCTCGTGCACGACGAGTTCAAGGGCATCGAACTCGACCTGCTTCGCGAGGAGCATCCGGGCGCGAAGGTGCTCGTGCACCCGGAATCGCCGGCGAATGTGGTGGCGCAAGCCGATGTCGTCGGCTCGACAACGCAACTGATCGACGCAGCCACGCGGCTCGATGCGACGCACTTCATCGTCGCGACCGATCTCGGCATCTTGCACAAAATGCGGCTCGCGGCGCCCGGCAAGACGTTCATTGCCGCTCCGACGGCCGGCAACAGCGCGACTTGCAAGAGCTGCGCGCATTGCCCGTGGATGGCGATGAACGGGCTCGCGAATCTGGTCGATGTGCTCGAGCGCGGCCATAACGAGATCTTCGTCGATGCCGCCATCGGCGAGCGCGCCCGCGTGCCGATCGATCGGATGCTCGCGTTCGCGGCCGCGCATAAAAAGCGCGTGCAGGCGAGCGGCGATCTCGCTCGCGATACCGCGCTGTTCGCTAACATCGGCGCTGCTTGACACGCGCCTGCCGGCGCATCCGGTCCTCGGTTGCGCCCTCGGTTGCGCTTTCACTTGCCATCCATTCGCCTGCCGCGACGGCTCGCCTAGCCGATCGCGGCGCATAGAACAACGGAGTCCATGACCGTGCAACAAGCCATGTTGAGTGACGGCGCCGTATCGCCGCTTTTCGCCGAAATCCGCGCGCGCTACGGCGCGGCATTCGATGAGGCGCTGGCGCGCAATGTCGCCGACACATTGGCCGAGGATATCGGCGACGGCGATCGCACGGGGCGGCTGGTGCCGGCCGATTCGATTCGCGACGCGCGCATTCTCGTACGCGAAGAAGCGGTACTGTGCGGCGTGCCGTGGTTCATCGCCGTGATGCACGCGGTTGATCCATCGATCGAGATGGACTGGCGCTATCGCGAAGGCGACGTCATGGCGGCCGATTCGCCCGTGTGCTTCCTGCGCGGGCAAGCGCGTTCGCTGCTGACGGCCGAGCGCAACGGGCTGAACTTTCTCCAGTTGCTCTCAGGTGTCGCGACGGTGACCCGCCGCTATGTCGATGCCGTCGCCGGCACACGCGCACACATTCTCGATACGCGCAAAACGGTGCCGGGCCTGCGGCTCGCGCAAAAGTACGCGGTACGCGTGGGTGGTGGGGTGAACCATCGGCTGGCGTTGTACGACGGCATCCTCATCAAGGAGAATCACATCGCCGCGGCCGGCGGTGTGGGCCCCGCTTTGGAGGCGGCCTATGCGCTCGACGCAGGCGTATCGATTCAGATCGAAGTGGAGACGCTCGAGCAGCTCGAATCGGCCCTCGCGCACCGGGCGGAATCGATCCTGCTCGACAACTTCTCGTTCGAGGCGATGCGTGATGCCGTGAAGCTAACAGCCGGCCGCGCGCTGCTTGAGGTGTCGGGCGGCGTGAATTTCGATACCGTGCGGACTATTGCGGAGACGGGCGTCGATCGCATCTCGATCGGAGCACTGACGAAAGACGTCCGCGCAACCGATTATTCGATGCGATTGATCTAGGGCCGCGTTCGCCTAACGGAAGGCTGCACTGGCCATCAGCCCGGTGCGAAGGGGGCGGCGGAGGGCAAACGGCCGCGCCGCCTCGATGCACCGGCGCTTGCAACGTTCGATTGCCGCCCCCGTGAGCGAGGGCGCATAGCGCTTACTGGCGTGGCTCGCCTTGCTCGAATCGCCGGTTGGGGACGCGCTCGGGCGAGAGGACGGAGGGCAGCGCCTTCGGCAGCGCCGACGGCCAATCGCGCGAGAAGTGCAGGCCGCGGCTTTCGCGGCGCGAGCGCGCGCCTTCGACGATCAACGAAGCGACATCGACGAGATTGCGCAACTCCAGCAGATCGCGGCTCACCTTGAAATTCGCGTAGTACTCCTGGATTTCGTCGCGCAGCAGCGCGATCCGGTGCTTGGCGCGCGCGAGGCGCTTATCTGTCCGCACGATGCCGACGTAGTTCCACATGAGCCGGCGTAGCTCGTCCCAGTTGTGCGCCACGACGACTTCCTCATCGGGATCCGACACTCGGCTCTCGTCCCAATCGGGCAGCGGCGCGTGGCCGGCGGCCGCGAAGCCTTCGCGCTCGATGGCCTCCGCCGCCGAACGGCCGATGACGAGGCATTCGAGCAGCGAATTGCTGGCGAGCCGGTTTGCGCCGTGCAGGCCCGTGCATGAGGTCTCACCCACGGCGTAGAGGCCCGCTAAGTCGGTGCGGCCGGCCAGATCGGTGACAACGCCGCCGCACGTGTAGTGCGCGGCCGGCACAACGGGGATCGGATCTTTCGTGATATCGATGCCGAATTCGAGGCAGCGCGCGAGGATCGTCGGGAAGTGCTCGTGCAGGAAAGCGGCCGGTTGGTGACTGATGTCAAGGTAGACGCAATCGATGCCGCGTTTCTTGATCTCGAAGTCGATCGCGCGCGCGACGATATCGCGCGGCGCGAGTTCGGCACGCTCGTCGTGAGCGGGCATGAAGCGCGTGCCGTCGGGCAGGACAAGCCTGCCGCCTTCGCCGCGCACGGCTTCGGTGATCAGGAACGACTTGGCGTACGGATGGAACAGGCAAGTGGGATGGAACTGGATGAACTCCATGTTCGACACCCGGCAGCCGGCGCGCCAAGCCATCGCGATGCCGTCGCCGGTCGCGGTGTCGGGGTTCGTCGTATAGAGATAGACCTTGCCGGCGCCGCCCGTCGCGAGGATCGTATGCGGCGCTTCAAGCGTCACGGTGCGGCCGCTGGCCAGATCGAGCGCGTACAGGCCGTGGCACCGACGGCCCGGCAAGCCCAGGCGATCGGAAGTGATGAGGTCGATCGCGCAGTGATCTTCGAGCAGCGTGATGTTCGGGTGCGCGCGGACACGTTCGGACAGCGTCGCGACAACGGCATGGCCCGTGGCATCGGCCGCGTGGATGATGCGCCGATGGCTATGGCCTCCCTCACGCGTGAGGTGAAAGCCGAGTTCGGCGGCGTCGTCCTTCGTGAAGGGTACGCCTTGGGCGATCAACCACTCGATGGCCTCGCGGCCGTGTTCGACGATATAGCGCGTAGCGCCTTCGTCGCACAAGCCTCCACCGGCCACGAGCGTATCGTTGACATGGTTTTCGACGCTGTCGGCCGAATCGAGCACCGCGGCGATCCCGCCTTGCGCCCAGTCGCTCGCGCCCTCGTTCATCGACCGCTTCGCGATCACGGCGACGCGTCGCTTTTCGGCGAGATTGAGTGCGACGGTCAAGCCCGCGAGCCCGCTGCCTACGATTACGACGTCGAAATTCATCTGTGCAAGTCCTCTGTCCCCAATCCCGCTCGCGTCTGTCGCTTGTCGAAAACGCGCGGGTAAACCAAGGAGGATACCGCGCCGGCACGGATCGTGCACCGAACAAAAAGCCCCGCACGCGGCGGGGCTTTTCGTTGACGACTGCTGGAAACCGATCGATTACTTGATCTTCGTTTCCTTGTACGCCACATGCTTGCGGACGACGGGATCGAACTTCATGATCTCCATCTTTTCCGGCATGTTGCGCTTGTTCTTCGTGGTGGTATAGAAGTGACCCGTGCCTGCGGTCGACTCCAGCTTGATCGTGTCGCGTGCGCCTTTGGCCATGACTTACTCCTTAGATTTCGCCGCGTGCGCGCAGATCGGCGAGCACGGAATCTATGCCGTTATTATCGTTGAGGCGCAGACCGGCGTTCGAGACGCGCAGGCGCACGAAACGGTTTTCGCTTTCCACCCAGAAACGGCGGTATTGCAGGTTCGGCAGGAAGCGCCGCTTCGTCTTGTTGTTCGCGTGGGAAACGTT
>JBQCDS010000193.1:0-2149 GCA_051961035.1 Trinickia sp.
ACATCGTCGGGATGGATGATCTCGAAGTACGAGCGCGATTGGCTCGGCAGTTCTTGTTCGTCATGGCCGACGATTTCGCGAAAATGCGGCGATAGATAGAGCTCGCCCGTACGTGGATTCAAATCCCACAGGCCCGCGCTCGCGCCGCTCACCGCCAATTGAAACCGCTCCTCGCTCTCGGCGAGTGCGGTAAGCACGCGATTGCGCTCGATCGCGTAACGTATGGCGCGGCTGAGCAGCGCCGCCTGGATCTCGCGCTTGAGCAGGTAGTCTTGCGCGCCTTCTTGGATCGCAACGAGGCCGACGGAGATGTCAGCCAGGCCCGTCAAGACGAGCACCGGCGTATCGGGTGCAACCTCGCGAAAGCGCCGGAACGTATCGATGCCATTCCCGTCGGGCAGGCCGAGATCGAGAAGAACGACGTCGAAATGTTTGCCCCGCGCGTGTTCGAGCGCCTCGGCGAGCGATTCGACATGCGTCAGATCGTGCTTGAACTCGCTGATGTCGATCAGCGCCTCGCCGATGATGAGCGCATCGGTGGGGCTATCTTCGACAAGCAAGACGCTGACGGACGACGGCGTATTCAAGGGCGGACCGGAGGCAAAGTGACAACGCCGAACCAAAAGTCGCTGATGCTGCGCACGACTTCGATAAACTTCGCGAAATCGACCGGCTTCGTGATATAGCAATTCGCGTGAAGGCAATACGATTTCATCACGTCCTCTTCGGACTTGGACGTCGTCAGCACCACCACGGGAATGTTGCGCAGCTGCGGATCGTGCTTCAATTCGTAGAGCACTTCCCGTCCGCTCATGCGAGGCAGGTTCAAATCGAGAATGATGAGGCCTGGATAGTGCACGCTCTGGCCCGCGTACTTGCCGCGGCCTTTCAAGTAGTCCATGGCTTCGACGCCATCCTCGACGATATGGAGCGGATTGAGCACCTTGTATTGCTCCATTGCCTCTCTCGTCAACATCACATCCGTGGGACTATCTTCGACCAGCAGGATGTGCACGAGCTTGCCGTCTTCACCGCGTAGCATGAGCGACACTCCTTAAGCGATGCGTTAGCCTGCGTCCGTGGCCGGTGCGCGGGGCAAGGTGAAGAAGAATGTCGTGCCCTCGCCCGGCTTCGACTCGACCCAGATCTTCCCGCCGTGATGCTCGACGATGCGCTTGCATAGCGCGAGCCCGAGCCCCGTACCCGGATATTCGCGGCGCGTATGCAGGCGCTGGAAGATCACGAAAATGCGTTCGAAGTACTGCTCCGCAATACCGATGCCATTGTCGCTGACCGATATCCGCCACGTGCCCCCATCCAGTTGCGCACCGACGTGAACGCGTATCGGCTGGTCCTTCTTTCGAAACTTGATGGCATTGCTGATGAGGTTCTGAAACAGCAAACCCAATTGCGTGACGATGCCCAATACGGTCGGCAATACGTCATGCGTCACCTGCGCTTGCGTTTCATGCACGACGACCGCTAAATTCTTGAGCGCAAGCTCGAGTGCCTGATGCAGCTGCACGGGCTGCTTCGGATCTTCGAGACGCCCGACCCGCGAATAGGTGAGCAGATCGTCGATCAGCCTCTGCATACGCATGGCGCCGTCCACGGCATGCGCGATGAATTCGTCGGCTCGCGCGTCGAGCTTTCCCTCGTAGCGTCGCTGCAAAAGCTGCAAGGGGCCTGCCACCGCGCGCAGCGGTTCCTGCAAATCGTGCGAAGCCACATAAGCGAATTGCTCGAGATCGCGGTTCGACCGGGCAAGTTCCTCGGTGCGCTGGCGCAGGGCGCGTTCGGAACGTCTGCGCACGGTGATATCGGCAATGGCGCTCAGCATGAATAGCCCTTCGGAAGTCTCGATCGGATTCAAACTCAGTTCGATTGGGATTTCCGTACCGTCCCGATGCAGCCCGCATAATTCCGCGTTCAAAGCGGCAGGGCGCGCCGGCGGATCCGCGTCAAACGCCGGGCGGCCGATTATATAGCCGCCGCGAAAGCGCTCTGCTAAAAGCATCTCGACCGATTGCCCGATCAATTCGGCGCGGCTGTAGCCGAAAAGCCTCTCGGTTTGCGTATTGACGAGCGTGATCTTGCCTTGGTGGTCAGCCATGACCATCGCGTTCGGGGCCGCTTCGACAGCCACACG
>JBQCDS010000194.1:0-4251 GCA_051961035.1 Trinickia sp.
CGAACCGCAATCGGCTGCTGTGGATCGACCCTACGGTCGACGGGTTGAAGACGGGCCACACCCAAGCGGCGGGCTACTGCCTCATCGCATCGGCCAAGCGTCCGCTGCCCGGTGTGCCGGGCGCCTCGCGCCGCCTCGTCAGCGTGATGATGGGCGAGCAGAAAGAGCATCAGCGCGTGCAAGACAGCATGAAGATGCTGAACTACGGCTACTCCGCCTACGACACCGTGCGCCTGTTCAAGGCCAATCAATCCGTGCAGACGCCGCGCGTCTATAAGGGCACGGCCAATTCGGTGCAAGTGGGCGTGAAGAGCGATCAATACATCACCGTGCCGCGCGGGATGGGCGACAAGATCAAGCCGCAATTCGCGCTGAACGAACCGCTCGTGGCGCCGATCGCGAATGGGCAGCAAGTGGGGACGGTGCAAATCGTCGCCGACGGCAAGACGCTCACGCAGTTCCCCGTCGTCGCGTTGCAAGCGGTGCCGCAAGCGGGCCTCGGCGGCCGTCTCTGGGATTCTGTCTTGCTCATGTTCGGGAAGAAGAAGTAACGGAGGTGTGATCATGAGCCCTGTGAACGAGTCCCTTTTCGAGTTTCCTTGCGACTTTCCGATCAAAGTCATGGGCAAGGTGCATCCCGATTTCACCGATACGATCGTGAATGTCGTGAAGCAATTCGATACGAGTTTCGACGCCACGCGCATCGAAATGCGGCCCTCGAGCGGCGGCAATTACACGGGCTTGACCGTGACTGTCCGCGCGCACAGCCGCGAGCAGCTCGACGACATCTACCGGGCCCTCACGGGGCATCCGATGGTGAAGGTCGTGCTGTGAGCTGCGCGCGAAAGCGCTCCACTTCCTCCATCAGCCACGCGCGAAAGGCCTGAACGCGCGTACTCGCCGCGAGCGGCGGCGGGCAGACGAACCAATACGACGACGCGCTTTTCGCATCCGTTTCGAACAAACGCACGAGCCGCCCGTTGGCGAGTTCGTGCGTTGCGATCGAGCGGCGCATCAGCGCGATACCTTGTCCGTCGACTGCCGCTTGCAGCAAGCTCGACGAATCCTCGTAGAGCACGCCGCGGCGCGGCTCGGCCACGCCAGGCATTCCCGTCGCCTCGAACCAGGCGCGCCACATTTGCTCGTCCGAACGCAGCAACCGGGGCGACGCCGCCAGCTCGGCTGGTGTCTTCGGCAGTACGCCGCCGTTGAAAGTCGGTGCGCAGACCGGAAACCACACTTCGTCGAACAGCGGCTCCACGTGAAGATCGGCGTATTGGCCGGCGCCGAACCGGATACCGACATCGACATCCTCGCGCGTGAAATCGGTGAGCGCATTCGTCGATAACAACTCCAAGTCGATTTCCGGATAGCGTTCGATGAACCGGCCGATTCGCGGCGTAATCCAGCGCGCGGAGAAAGAGGACGCCGACGAAACGACGAGCCGCCGCGCCCGTTGGCCTTCGCGTACGTCGCGCGTCGCGTCGGCGAGCGCGATCAGTGCGGCTCGCACGTCCTTCGCGTAGCGACAGCCGACATCAGTCAAGCGCACGCGCTTTCCTTCGCGTGAGAAGAGCGGGGTGCCCAGTTCGTCTTCGAGTGCGCGGATCTGATGGCTGACGGCGCCGTGCGTCACGAACAGCTCGTCCGCCGCACGCGAGAAGCTCTCATGCCGAGCGGCGGCTTCGAAAACGCGTAGCGCGTTCAGCGCGGGAAGTTGACGCAGGTTCACGGGCGCCCCCTATCGGTTGTTCGTTAGTTTTTCTCACATAAGCGTGAGAATTGATCGTTTTGCGCAACGGCTTGCCGTGTCTACGATTCTAGCCACGAAGCACTCTTTTTGGTGGAGCGATCATGCGAGAAATTTCCTCAAGCATCACGTTCGAAATCGCCCCCGGCGAAACGTTGCCGATGATGGTGGCGCACAGCACGCGTTTGTCTGTCCACGGCGCGGCGGTATGGGTCACGCGCAGCAATGACGTCGAGGATTACTGGCTCGCGCCCGGCCGGTCGCTGCGCCTTCGGCCCGGGGAGCGTCTCTGGCTCAGCGCCGAGGGAGGCCGCGCGGCTTGCGTCGCCTTCGTCGCGCCGCTTTCCCGCACGTCCGCGCTCCGCGATCTAGCTAAGTCGTTCTCCGATTGGTGGGCGGCGCGGTGGGGCGGCTGGCGCACGGTGTGACCCGGTCTCGGTGCCCTAAAAAGGGCTCGAGCGTGAGCCGGCGATCGCGGTCGGCTCGGGCGGGACGGGCGCGATTCCGGTAAACTGGCGGCCATCATGTGTGCCGCTTCGACCCTCTCGTCCGTGTCCCCGTTGCCGTCTTCCTCGAACGGGGCGCCGCCGGACGCGGCGCTCGCCAGCGCGTCCTGTGTCGGTCCGGCGGCAGTCGATTTGTCGCCGATCGTTTGCTGGCGCGGCCTCGAGCCGTACGCGATCAGCTTCGACGCGATGCGCGCATTCACCGAGGCGCGCACGGCCGACACCCCCGACGAAATTTGGCTTGTCGAACACCCGCCCGTCTTTACATTGGGCCAGGCCGGCAATCCCGCTCACTTGCTCGCGGCCGATCCGGCCATTCCGCTCGTGAAAGTCGATCGGGGCGGACAAATCACCTATCACGGGCCCGGACAAGTCGTCGCCTATTTGCTGCTCGATCTGCGCCGGCGCAAGTTGATGGTGCGCGATCTCGTGACGCGCATCGAGCAAGCCGCGATCGACACGCTCGCGGCGTATAATCTCGTCGGCGAGCGACGGGCCGGCGCCCCGGGCATCTATATCGCACCGGGAGACAGCGGGCATCAAGGCGCGAAGATCGCCGCGCTCGGCCTGAAAATCCGTAACGGATGCAGCTATCACGGCGTGAGTCTGAACGTGAACATGGACTTGCGGCCGTTTCTCGCGATCAACCCTTGCGGCTACGCGGGGCTCGAAACAGTCGACATGGCGACGCTAGGCGTCGCCGCCGGCTGGAACGAGGTGGCCGAAACTCTGGCGGCACGGCTCGCCGTCAACCTCGGCGGCGCGCTGCGCGCACGCTCATCGATGGAATCACCGAATGACTGACGTTACCGCTGAATCGAGCGGCGCCCTCGACGCGCCGCAAGCCGCTGCGCCCTACGACGCCACCGCCAAGCAAAAGGCCCAGGCGAAGACCGCGCGCATCCCGATCAAGATCGTGCCGATCGAGAAGCTGAAGAAGCCCGAGTGGATTCGGGTGAAGGCGGCAACGGGCAATTCCCGCTTTTCGGAAATCAAGCAGATCCTGCGCGAGCACAACTTGCACACGGTGTGCGAAGAAGCGAGCTGCCCGAACATCGGCGAATGTTTCGGCAAGGGCACGGCTACGTTCATGATCATGGGCGACAAGTGCACGCGCCGCTGTCCGTTCTGCGACGTGGGCCACGGCCGTCCCGACCCGCTCGACACGGAAGAACCGGGCAACCTTGCCCGTACGATCGCGGCGCTCAAGCTCAAGTACGTCGTCATTACGAGCGTCGACCGCGACGACTTGCGCGATGGCGGCGCCGGGCATTTCGTCGAATGTATCCGGCAGGTGCGCGAACATTCGCCCGCCACCCGCATCGAAATTCTCACGCCGGATTTCCGTGGCCGCCTCGACCGCGCGCTCGAGATTTTGAACGCGGCGCCGCCCGATGTCATGAACCACAACCTCGAAACGGTGCCGCGCCTGTACAAGGAAGCGCGTCCGGGCTCGGACTACGCGCACTCGCTGAAGCTGCTGAAGGATTTCAAGGCGCTACACCCGGATGTGCCGACGAAGTCGGGCATCATGGTGGGCTTGGGCGAGACCGAGGAAGAGATCCTGCAAGTGATGCGCGACCTGCGTGCCCACGACGTCGACATGCTGACGATCGGCCAGTACTTGCAGCCGTCCGAGCATCATCTGCCGGTGCGTGCGTACGTGCATCCGGATACGTTCAAGATGTACGAGGAGCAAGCGTACGAGATGGGATTCACGCATGCGGCCGTGGGCGCGATGGTGCGCTCGAGCTATCACGCCGATCAGCAAGCGCACGACGCAGGTGTCGAAGGCGTGGTTTGAGCCAAGTTAACGGAAACTCAATGTAAGCGGCTTCTCGGCCGAATAGTCGAACAGTCGTGGCCTGCGCGGCGGGGGGGGGGCGGGCCCGCTGTGGTACCCCCCCCCCCGGGTGCACACGGCGCGGGCGGGGGCCCCCCGGGGCGCCATAACGGCCGGCCCCCCCCCCCCCCACCCCCCCCCCCCCACCCCCA
>JBQCDS010000195.1:0-5608 GCA_051961035.1 Trinickia sp.
TTACCATCTACGCATGCGGGGCATTTGGGGCTCCTGATGCGCATTGTGGGGGTTGCGCGCCTTGGGGGCTAACCCGCGCGACCGCGCTTCGTGGTTGGATCTTCTGCGTTCCGGGGCAAGCGAACTCGGCATCGCGCTATCGGACGAACAATTCGGCCGTCTGGCTGATTACGTTGCATTGCTGGCCAAGTGGAACGCCGTCTACAACCTGACGGCGATCCGCGATCCGCGCCAGATGCTCATTCAGCACATTCTCGATTCGCTCTCGATCGTGCCGCATTTGGCCGAGCGCGAGGGGCGATCGATTCTCGATGTTGGTTCGGGCGGCGGTTTGCCCGGCATCGTCCTCGCCATCGTGTTTCCGGAACGCACGGTGACGTTGAACGACATCGTGCAGAAAAAGACGGCATTTCAGGCGCAGGCAAAAGCCGAGCTCAAGCTCGACAATCTGTCCGTCGTCACGGGGCGCGTTGAAACCCTTCGGCCAGGTATAGAAGTTCCGGCCAAATTTGACGCCATTGTCTCGCGCGCATTCGCAGAGCTCGCCGATTTCGTTACACTTGCGCGTCATTTGGTGAACGAGCGGGGCGCGATGTGGGCGATGAAGGGCGTACGCCCCGATGCAGAGATCGCGCGGTTGCCGCTAGGTGCGCGGGCTGTCGAGGTCGCGCAGCTTCGCGTGCCGTTCCTCGACGCCGAGCGTCATCTCGTTGAAGTGGTGCTTGATGAAGTGCAGCCGTAAACACACACCCTAGGATCTCCGAACGATGGCAAAAATCTTCTGCGTGGCGAACCAAAAGGGCGGTGTCGGCAAAACGACGACAACGGTCAATCTCGCCGCGAGTCTCGCTTCGCAGGGGCAGCGGGTCTTGTTGATCGATCTCGATCCCCAGGGCAATGCGACCATGGGCAGCGGGATCAACAAGGCCGAGTGCGAAAACACCGTCTATGAAGTGCTTGTCGACGGCGTATCGGTATCCGATGCGCGCGTGAAGCCCGACGCAGTGCCGTACCACGTGCTGCCGGCGAATCGCGAATTGGCGGGCGCCGAAATCGAACTCGTCAGTGTCGACAATCGAGAAAGGCAATTGAAAGCTGCGTTGGCGGCGGTCATCGACGACTACGACTTCGTGCTCATCGATTGTCCGCCGGCGTTGTCGCTGCTGACGCTCAATGGCCTGTGCGCCGCGCATGGCGTCGTCATTCCCATGCAGTGCGAATACTTCGCGCTCGAAGGTCTGTCCGACCTCGTCAACACAATCAAGCAGGTGCACGCGAATTTGAATCGCGATTTGAAGGTCATCGGCTTATTGCGCGTCATGTTCGACCCTCGGATCACGTTGCAGCAGCAGGTATCGGATCAGCTCAAGGCGCATTTCGGCGACAAAGTGTTCGACGCCGTTATCCCGCGCAACGTGCGCTTGGCCGAGGCGCCGAGCTACGGGCTGCCGGGTGTCGTCTTCGATCGCGCTTCGCGCGGCGCGCAAGCGTATGTCCAGTTCGGGGCTGAAATGATCGAACGCGTGCGCGCACTCTGAACCCCACGCGGCGCAATGGAACAGCTGAGCAAGGAAATTCAATGAATGCCGTAGCGAAAAAGAAGGGATTGGGACGCGGGCTCGAAGCGCTGCTAGGCGGCAGCCCCGACATCACGACGGCCGTGCGCAGCGAAGGGCAGCCGAACGTATTGCCCCTCGGCAAGCTGCAAGCCGGCAAGTATCAGCCGCGCACGCGCATGGACGAAGGCAGCCTGCAAGAGCTCGCGGCGAGCATTCGCGCACAGGGCGTCATGCAGCCGATCCTCGTGCGGCCCGTCACGGGCGAGCGCTACGAAATCATCGCGGGCGAGCGCCGTTTTCGCGCGGCGCACATCGCGGGCTTGGCCGAGGTACCGGTGCTCGTCAAGGACGTGCCGGATCAAGCCGCAGCCGCGATGGCGCTCATCGAGAACATCCAACGCGAAGATCTCAACCCGCTCGAAGAAGCGCAGGGCATTCAACGCCTGCTCGATGAATTCGACTTCACGCACGAGCAGGCGGCCGAATCCGTAGGGCGCTCGCGCAGCGCGGTATCGAATCTGCTGCGTCTGCTCAATCTCGCGCAGCCCGTGCAGACGATGCTGCTCGCGGGCGATCTCGACATGGGCCATGCGCGCGCGCTCCTGGCTGTCGATTCGGCGACGCAAATCACGCTCGCCAATCAAGTCGTGAACAAGCGAATGTCGGTGCGTGAAACGGAGCGCCTCGTCACAGCCACGACGAAGGCGGAGCCAGCCGTCAAAGCGCGGGCGAATCACGATGGCGGCCGCGATACGCGTCGTCTCGAGGAAGAACTTTCGGATCTGCTCGCGGCCGCGGTCAAGATCAAGCTGGGCCGGCGTGGCCGGGGGCAATTGCAGATCGAATTCGGCGATCTGGACGCGCTCGACGGTATCCTCGCGCGCTTGCGTGGCGGCTCGGCGGCTTGAGCGCCGCGCGGTTTGCGCACGCATTGCGCATTCGTTCGATTTCTTCCCGCTGCTTCGCTTATGCCGATCGCCGATGATGTGCGCGCACCTCGAGCGAGCTTGCCTCGCAGGATCGTTTCGTTCGCACTGAAGGAGCCGGTCCTCTCGATCCTGGTCCTCGTCCTCGCGGTGCTGCAATGCTTGCGTGCTCAGCCTTGGCCGCAACTGCCCGGGCTCGTCGACTGGCCGACGGTTCTGACGCTGGCCGGTCTTTTGATATTGACGAAAGCGATCGAATTGTCCGGGCTGCTGATGTGGCTCGCGCATCGCGTCGTGCATCACGTCCACACCGAGCGAATGCTGGCCTGCCTGCTGATTGGCCTGGCAGCCGTGTTGTCGATGTTCGTCACGAACGATGTCGCGCTGTTCGTCGTCGTGCCGCTCGTGCTGTCGCTGCATGCGCTTACGCCGCTGCCCGTCAAACGGCTCACGATATTTCTCGCGTTGGCCGTCAATGCCGGCTCGATCCTGACTCCGCTCGGCAATCCGCAAAATCTGTTTCTCTGGCAAGTGGGAGGTGTGCCGTTCGGGCGTTTCGTCTGGGTAATGGCGCCGCTTACCGTGGGCCTCATGACGATGTTGTACGCACTGGCGTTCTTCGCGTTCGAGCGCACGGCACTCGATCTCTCCAAAGACGCGGCCAAGGAGCGCGTGGACCGCGCCTATGCGGGCGTCGCGACCGTGCTTTTCGTCGCCTTCGTGCTGCTCGCCGACTCGCATCACCCGGGCATCGGCTTGATCGGCGTCGCCGGCGGTTTTTTGTTGTGGCGACGCGACGCCGTTCTCAAAATCGACTGGGCGCTGCTGCTGATTTTCGTGCTGATGTTCATCGTGCTGCGCAGTGTGGCCGCGTTGCCTTGGGTGCATGAAACGGTCGCGCGGCTAGGCCTTCATTCAACGCTGCGCGCATATGTCGCAGGTGCCGTGTTGTCGCAGGGGATCAGCAACGTGCCGGCCGCGATCATGCTGGCGCAGTTCACGAACGATTGGCGCGCGCTCGCGTACGGCGTCAGCGTGGGCGGGTTCGGCATCGCCATCGGCTCGTTGGCCAACCTCATCGCCGTGCGGCTGTCGAAAACGCGAGGCATCTGGCTGCCGTTTCATGTCGTCTCCGTCCCGTTTTGGCTCGTAGGCGGCGTGCTCGGAGGATGGTTGCTGGCGCATCTTTAGCGCGCGGTGCCACGTTGCGCCGAGCCTTCGCGGCGCCTTTCGATTTCATCAGAGCGATGCGACGCGCAGCGTCTTCGCGCGTCGTTTCCAGGCAGTTTTTTGTCGTGGCTAAAGTCTTGAATCGCCTGCAACTATCGCTTACAATCGCCCGGATTTATTAGCGAGGCTGTCCCGTAAGCGGAGCGAAAGCTGCGGGTTGGAAACTGGGTTTTGCAGGATAGGGCGATGGCGGATCGAGAGCCGGGCACAAGGCACGACGAACGCGCGCGACACGATCCTTCTTCCGCTCGCGCAGCGGGTCGTTCGGAAACGT
The DNA here is from genome assembly GCA_051961035.1 of Trinickia sp. Classification (GTDB taxonomy): domain Bacteria; phylum Pseudomonadota; class Gammaproteobacteria; order Burkholderiales; family Burkholderiaceae; genus Trinickia. Next base: position 3,990 of record JBQCDS010000195.1, read on the forward strand.
TCGACGATGCGTGGGATGCCGAGCAGCAAGATGAGAATTTCGTTCCGCTCACGCGGGCCGAGGCTGAAAAGCTCTTCGGTTCGGACGTGAGCCGCCCCTCGCGCGTCACGCCGTTCAAGGTCGTGAAAGCGCAAGTGGTTTTGTCCCTGGTCGTCGCGCTGGTTTGGTGGCTCTTTTATAAGCCGCCGGGTCCTGCTGCGCTGTCGGCCTTGTTGGGCGGAGCGATTTGCTGGGTGCCGAGCGCGTTGTTCGCGGCACGTCTGAAAGGAGCGGGCGGCGCTGGATCGATCCTCACATGGATGGTCGGCGAGATGCTCAAGATGGGGGTGACGGTTGCGATGTTCGTCGCGGTAGCCGTCTGGTATCACGACGTGCGGTGGTTGCCGCTTCTCGTGACATTCCTCGTCACGCTGCAGAAGTACTGGCTGGCGCTTGGCTTGCGGTGAGAATGAGATGATCGGTGAGGGCCGGACGCGCGCGCGTGTTTAGCGCAGCGCGCCGGCGCTCGCCGTGTGCGCGCGGCACGCTCTGAAGCGCTATGCGCGTACCGAAAGATTTTCGATAATTTAGGTGGCAATAAACGATATGGCAGCTACAGAAAGCACCCACTTGGATCCGTCCGAGTACATCGCGCACCACTTGCAAAACTTCGCCACTTCGCACCAGACGTCGATCATCGACATGCACGTGCTGAACATCGACACGCTGTTCTGGTCGATCGTGTGCGGTCTCGTGACGCTCGGCATCTTGCGCTTGGCCGCGCGCAGCGCCACGCCGGGCGTGCCTAGCCGCTTCCAGTGCGCGATCGAGATGCTCGTGGAGATGGTCGAAGACCAATCGAAGGCGATCATCCACGGCAATCGCACGTTCATCGCGCCGCTCGCCCTGTTCGTGTTCATCTGGGTCGCGTTGATGAACTCGCTCGACTTCGTGCCCGTGGATTTGCCCGGCCGCGTGATCGGTTGGCTCGGCCTGTCGAATGTTATCTCGCACCACCGCATCGTTCCCACGGCCGATCTGAACGGCACATTCGGCATCGCGCTCGGCGTATTCGTGCTGATGATCTATTACAACCTCAAGATCAAGGGCCCCCGCGGTTTCATTCACGAGCTGCTTTCGGCTCCGTTCGGCGGACATCCGCTGCTGTGGATCCCGAACCTTGCACTGAACATCATCGAGTTCGTCGCCAAGACGGTTTCACTCGCGTTGCGGTTGTTCGGCAACATGTACGCGGGCGAACTGCTGTTCCTGCTCATCGCATTGCTCGGCAGCCTCTGGACCTTCGGCGCGGACGCGACGGTGCTCGGCTTCATCGGCCACGTGATCGCTGGCACCGTCTGGGCGATCTTCCACATCCTGATCGTCTTGTTGCAAGCGTTCATCTTCATGATGCTGACGCTCGTGTACATCGGCCAGGCGCACGACTCGCACTAACCCAAGGGCGTATCGCGGCGTAAGCAGATTCGTTTTCCGTTTCTTTAAATCCAGTTCCAAAAAGTCTTTTACAAAGGAGTGATCATGCAAGCTTTCATCGCCAACATCCAAGGTCTGACCGCCATCGGTATCGGCATCATCATCGGCCTGGGTGCTATCGGCGCCTGTATCGGTATCGGCCTGAT